>NZ_JABUMQ010000051.1:0-42391 GCF_013336645.1 Myxococcus sp. CA039A
GGGGCGAGCCGGTCGGGGCGTCGGGGGCGCGAGAGGACGTGGCTCGCGCCGCACAGTGCTTACGGGTGAGCACTGCGGCAATCGCTGTACCCGAGGACAAGTTCGCGACACCTCGGACATGGCACTCTCTACCAACGCGCGTTCCGCGCCCCAGTCTCCGCACGTGGACTGGAGGGGTGCTGGGCGCCGGGGGGAAGTCGATGGTGAGCCTGTCGTCGTTGCCAGGGAATGCCCTGGCACGGTCGCTCCATGCCGGAAGTCCCGCACCGTGCATGCGCTTGGAAGCGCTGCGGGGACCGGCGGGCGAGGTGCTCGACTTCCAGTGGTCGTCGCTCAACGCGGCGGCCGAGCACTTCGTGCATGACTGGGGCGTGCCCTCCTGTGTCTCGCGCTGGGTGCAGCAGGGCCTGCGCGGCGTGGAGCTGGAGGCGTGCGTGCGGGTCTGGGCCACGGGCGTGCCCCTGTCCTCGACGTTGCGCCTGTCCCGCGACGGGCTGGACGCATGCTTCCAGGTGGTGGGCGTCAAGGAGGCGGACGGCCTGGCGCTGTGGTTGTTGGAGCCGTCACCGGAGGACGCGGCGGGGCTGCGCGACGCGCTGGAGCGGGAGCGGGAGGCCCGGCGGCGCGCGGAGGGGGCGCTGGAGAACACCCGGGACGTGCAGGCCCGCGAGGAGCTCTTGCGGCTGGCCCTGTCCAAGGCGCGCATGGTGGCGTGGGAGTGGACGGAGGCGCGGCGCGTGGTGACCTGGTCCCAGGACGCGGACGCGTTTTTTGGCCAGGCGCCAGCAACGCTGGGCACCTCGCTGCCGAGCTTCCTGTCCTGTGTGGTGGTGGAGGACCGGCACCGCGTCGCGCGGGGAATCGAACAGGCGCTGGCGGTGGACGGGGCCTACACGCTGAAGTTCCGCTGTCGGCACGCGGACGGCACCACGCACTGGTACGAGGCGGTGGGACAGAGCTTCCACGAGGCGGAGCGGCCGCACCGCATGGTGGGCGTGGTGGCGGACTGCACCGAGCGCGAGCAGGCGGAGTCCGCGCTGCGGGAGGCGGAGGAGCGCTACCGGCTGGCCGCTCGCGCCACGCATGACGTGCTGTGGGACTGCGACCTGGCGACGGGGCGCGTGCGCTGGGATGCCGGACAGGAGGAGCTGTTCGGCTACGGACGCGACGCGGCGGACCATGAGCTGGGCTGGTGGACGCAGCGGCTGCACCCGGACGAGCGCGACGCGGTGGCGGACGGGCTGCGCGACTTCGTGGCGTCCACCCGGGCCGCGTGGCAGGCGGAGTACCGCTTCCTGCGCCATGACGGAAGCTGGGCCCATGTGTTGGACCGGGGCGTGCTGTCGCGTGACGCGGCGGGCCGGCCGGTGCGGATGATTGGCTCGATGATGGACATCACCGAGCGCAAGCACGCGTTGGAGCGGCTGGCGGAGGAGGCGGAGTTCCGCGAGCGCTTCATCGGGATTCTGGGCCACGATTTGCGCAACCCCCTCAACGCCATCACCCTGTCCGCCCGGGCCCTGCGGCGCCGCGCCCCCATCAGCTCCACCCAGCAGCAGATGGCCCAGCGCATCGAGGCGTCCGCGGAGCGGATGGGCACCATGATTTCGGACATCCTCGACCTCACGCGGGCGAGGCTGTCCGGCGGCATCCCCCTGCAAGTGGCGCCGGCGAATCTCTCCACCGTGTGTCAGCAGGTGGTGGAGGAGCTGTCCGCGGTCCATCCGGACCGCTACATCGCCTTCGACGTGGACGGCCGCTGTGACGGGCTGTGGGACGCGGACCGGCTGGCGCAGGTGCTCAGCAACCTGGTGGGTAATGCGCTGGAGCACGGCGCCCAGGACGCACCCGTGCTGCTGCGGTGTCTGGATTATGAGACGCGCCAGGTGGTGGAGGTCCACAACCCCGGCGCGCCCATTCCCGCGCCGCAGCTGGCCACGCTGTTCGACCCGTTCCGTCAGGCCGGCGCCGCGCGCGAGAAGGGCCGACGACGGGGTGGGCTGGGACTCGGCCTGTTCATCGTCCGGGAGATTGTCCACGCGCATGGTGGCAGCGTGGACGTGCGTTCCTCGGAGCTGGACGGCACGACGTTCACCGTGACGCTGCCGCGCGACGCCCGCCGCGCGGCGCGGTGATGTTTCAAGAACGTCTCGCGGTGTGTCACGGCCAGTGAATCATCGTCAACCGTGAGTCGATACACGGCTGAATCGTCAGCCGTTTCACGATGTCCCTGTCTGACGCACGACCCCAGCGGAAGAATTGCACGTGGGTACACCTGTCGCTCCTGGCGAGAAGCACTACCCGTTGTCTTGGCCGCGAGAAACCGCGCGGTCACCCCCAACGCGGAGACAGTCCCATGCGCCAGTGCTTCAGCCGTTTCGAGTCCCGTCCTTCCTTCCTTCGAGAACTGACGGCGTGGGGGTTGCCCGCGCTCTTGAGCGTCACTATCGGATGTGGCCCCGCGGGGATGGGTGATGGCGAGCCGAACGAGTCGACAGGCACCCACGAAGAGGGGCTGGTCTCGACGAATGGCTTGTCGACGAACGGGCTGAGCACCAATGGCTTGTCGACGAACGGGTTGAGCACCAATGGCTTGTCGACGAACGGGTTGAGCACGAACGGGCTGAGCACCAATGGCGTGTTCAATACATGGTTCAGCGCCAATCCAGCCCAGGCGGAAATGCTGATGAAGTATGTCGCCCGCTGTGCATTGTCGCCCACGCAAACACTGTCGTACACCCATGGCGGAACGACGTACTCGTGGCCGGGCTCGTTGGGGCTGGCGCCGTCGTGGACGGGGAGCGTGGCGGGCTCGCAGCCGCAGCCCGCGTCGGTGACGGAGCAGCAGGTGGTGTCCGCGTGCCTGGCGGCGCATGCGAACAAGTTCGGCGTGCACGTGAACATCTCCGTGCTGGGCAAGGGCGCATCGAACGTGGCGATTCCCTCCACCCCGGAGGAGCTGCAGTTGTTCAGCAAGCCGGAGGCGTGCTTCTTCGGCAACCTCTTCGCCAATGAGGGCCTCTTCGCGGCGAACGACACCAGCTACCTGTCCTATGACGAGAGCACGGTGCGCACCTGCGGCCTGTCGTCCTGGAGTGGTGACGCCGCGTGTGCGCCCGCGATTGCGCACGTGGGCAACTGCCTGGACCACTGCCAGGCGGACCCGTTGCGCGGCGGGTTCTACAAGAGCTGCACGTACAACGGGAAGCCGTACCGCCCCATCAGTACGCGCATCCGTCCCCAGGACATCTACCGGTGCGGCGACGGCGTGTGCCAGATTTCCGAGCAGTGCGGCACGGGGACCGCCGCGAACAACTGCGCGTCGGATTGCGGCGCCTGCCCGTAGTGCGAGCAGGCTGACCTGGACCCGCGGCTCCCCGCGCCGCGAGGTGTCACCAGGGCCGACCGGCTGACGGGCGGCGATATGTTCGGGAGTCGTTGGCGTTCCCGCCCCGAAGGACCCTGGGGCGCGTGTGCATTCCCGCCGCGACAACATGCCACACGGCGTTTGCTCCCCGGGGCTGGTACCCCTGCAGTCCGTCGCGGTGCGCTCCTCGCATCCGCCCCGTGGAGGTCGATTCGATGAACGCCGTCCGGAAGCTCGCGTCCTGGGCCCTCGTGCCCGCCCTCCTGCTCCTGCAGGGCTGCGGTGATGACGAGAAGAGCGACAAGACCTACACCGTGCGTTTCAGCCCCCAGGTGCGACAGGAGGCGCTGACGTGCGGCGGCAGCTACCCGGATATCGGCACGTCGCGGGGCGTCATCGAGCTGCTCGACTTCAAGATGTACCTGCGGGACGTCACGTTGGTGCGCGCCAATGGCGAGCGCCACGCGCTGAAGCTCGCGCAGGACGGGACGTGGCAGCGCGATGCGATTGCCCTCCTGGACTTCGAGGATGGCACCGGGACGTGCGCCACGGGCAGCCCCGAGGTGCGCCGCGAAGTGGTGGGCACCGCGCCGGAGCATGACGACTACACGGGCCTGGAGTTCAAGGTGGGCCTGCCGCCGGAGAAGAACCACCTGGATGCGGAGGCCGAGCGCGCGCCGCTCAACGTGGCGCCCATGTGGTGGAGCTGGCAGGGGGGCTACAAGTTCGTGGCCCTGGACGTCCGCTCCCGCGCGAACGAGAGCTTCTACTTCCACATGGGGGCCTCGGGGTGTCGGGGCTCGGTGCCGGACGGCTTCACCTGTGCGGCGGACAACCAGGCGACCATCACCCTGGCGGGCTTCGACCCGGAGGCCAATCAGGTCGTCCTGGACCTGGCGGGGCTGTACTCGGAGTTGGACGTGAATCGTGTCCCGGATGGAACGACGGACATGATGCCGGGGTGCATGTCGGGGGCGACGGACCCGGAGTGCCCGGGGTTCCTCGCGCAGTTCGGCCTGACCGCGGACGGCCGCCCCAAGGCGCTGCCGACGACGTTCTTCCGGGTCCGCTGAAGCCCTGTCCCGCGGCGAGTGAACGAGGAGTGCCAGATGTTCCGCGCATGGAAGGTGAGCGCCGCGCTGGGCGCGTTGTTGCTGGTCGGCTGCGGGGGCGATGAAGGCGCGCCGCCTCCCACGCCCTATGCGTGGAAGCTGCCCGCGGGCTTCCCGGAGCCCTTCGTTCCGGCGGACAACCCCATGTCGGACGCGAAGGTGGAGCTGGGGCGCCACCTGTTCCACGACAAGCGGCTGTCGGGCAACGGCACCATGGCGTGCGTGAGCTGCCACGAGCAGGCGCGGGCGTTCTCGGATGGGAAGCCGACGCCCCGGGGCTCCACGGGGGACCACGTCGCGCGCAACTCGCCGGGGCTGGCGAACGTGGCCTATCTGGCCACGTACACTTGGGCGAACCCGCTGCTGGAGACGCTGGAGACCCAGGCGCTGGTGCCGCTGTTCAACGAGTTCCCCACGGAGCTGGGTGTGACGCCCCGGCTGGAGGAGGTCTTCCAGCGGCTGCGGGACGACGTGAAGTATCCGGAGCTGTTCCGCGCGGCGTTCCCCGACGCGGTGGAGCCGGTGGACCGGGAGACCATCGTCAAGGCGCTGGCGTCGTTCCAGCGCACGCTCTTGTCGGGCGGCTCGCCGTATGACCGCTATCTGCAAGGGGAGCGGGAGGCGCTGACGCCGGAGGCCCGGCGGGGCATGGAGCTGTTCTTTGGCGAGCGCGCGGAGTGCTACCACTGTCACAGCGGGAGGCACCTCTCGAACTCGTTCCGCTCGAAGGACTCGGTGCTGCCGAACATGCAGTTCTTCAACAACGGGTTGTACGACGTGGACGGGAAGGGCGCGTACCCGTTGGACAACCCGGGCCTGTTCGAGTTCACCCAGCGGGCGGAGGACCAGGGCCGCTTCCGCGTGCCGCAGCTGCGCAACGTGGAGCTGACGGCGCCGTACATGCACGACGGCAGCATCGCCACGCTGGAGGCGGTCATCGACCACTATGTGGCCGGTGGGCGCAACGTGACGGAGGGGCCGTTCGTGGGAGATGGACGGGCGAACCCGAACAAGGACCCGCTGGTGCGGCCGTTCGAGCTGACGGAGTCGGAGCGCGCGGACCTGGTGGCGTTCCTCAAGAGCCTCACGGATGTGGAGTTCACGCGCGACGCGCGGTTCGCGAACCCGTGGGAGGAGCCATAGGAAGCTCCGGCCAAGCGGCCCAGCGGTCAGGCTTCGTCGTCGGGGAGAAGCCTCCGGAGAAGCTCGTCGTCAGGTCCGAGTGGACGCCATCCAGCGGGAGGTGGATTGGCGAGCAGTGCATCACCTGCCAATCGCACGCGGTCTTCATGCGTCTCTGGGACGATGCCGGACCAGAGCCCGAGTGCCTTGGCGACCCTGAAGCGGTTGTCGTCATCCAGCATTGCCGGCCAACCATCAGGGAGGCTCCCCCATAGCTCGCGCACGAGATGCCCACGAACCAGGCGGGTCACTTGCTTGCTTCGCACCGCTTCGGCCACCAATCCGTCGTACACCTGAACTCCGGCAACGTCGTCCGGACCCAGCTCCTCGGCCAATGCCACCCACGATGCGGTGGGACGGGCCTCGGCAAAGGCCGTGAGTGAATCGTAGCCGCGCTCACGAACGCGCTCATACAAGCGGGCCTTCCAATTCCCCCGCCATGAAAGTTCGTCCGTCATCGGCTCCTCCCCTTCGTGAACACGATCGGGACTTTGTAGAACTGCATACGCTCCGCGACGATGTCCAGGACCTGATTCCGCGTCAACATCCGGCCTGCTCTAGCCTCGGCGTCGCGCAGCGTCTTCATGATCATCCGGTTCCACTCACCGGGCCACACGCGACCCAGCGTCCAGTTGCCTCCGCCGTGAATGGCCTCGTGGTGGGCCTGCTCCAGCCGGACGCAGAACTGGTCGATGTCCATGTCGCCCTTGAAGCCGCGCTGCTCGAACCACTCCCGGTGCTCTTTCGGTAGGACGTGGTGCTTCGGGGCGTCGGACATGGCCGCTCCTGCCTTGCCCGTCACCCGCATGCCCCTCACCTCGGGACTGGCTCCCAGCGCGTCACGAACGCCCTCGGGCAGGTCTTGATGGGCCTGAGCCATCATCACCTGACCCCCGTGGATGCGGACGGCCGCGCTGACGGCGGGGAGGGAGATGACGCCTGCCTGCACGAGCCTTCGCATCAGCTCCACCCACTCGGCGGAGACAACGATGCGTGAGCCCGCCATGACGCCCCCTGAACTCATCGCGAGGCCCACGCCGAGCGTCGCGGGCGCGGCCGGGGGCAGTCGAGGCAGCGACATCTTCAGCGAGGAAATCAGGGTGACCATCTCCAACACCCGCACGGCCACCAGAACCTTGCCTCCTTCCTCCATGGCCGCCCGTCCGTCCGAATGAATCGCGTTGAACTCCCGGGTCAATGCCCCCATCAGCTCGGGCATCGCGAGTGCCGCGGCTTCGACACGGTTCGGGTCCTGGGAAGCGAGGTCCGACAACGGGGTCTCCACCAGGCCCCGGACGCGGTTGAGGTCCACGAACTGCTTCTCGAAGCTGCAGATGAAGCACTCCCGGAGCAATGCGTCGGTGAGCTGGAGGAAATCAACCCAGGTGGCGAGCAGCAGTGTTCCGAACATCGCGGCCTGGAGCCGTGGCCCCGTCATGCGCAGGACGCCCAGCTCCATCTCCGGGTTCTCCAGTTCCGACGCGGCCCCAGCCATCACCGTCGCGCTTCCGAGCGTGCCGTGAATCCACGTCACCTGCTTGGAGCCAAGGCGGAGAAAGCGCATGAACACCTCGCCGTTGATGCCCCGGCAATCGAAGCCGGGCCGACGTGTCGAAATCCTGGACAACGCGGACTCGACCCTCCCCAGCGAGCCCTTCATCTCGTCGATGGACTCGAGGATTGCTTGTCGAGTCAGTGTGGCGCTCCGCGCTCCGCCTCCAGTCGCTCCAGCCACGGTGCCAGGCCCAGCCCGGGTTGCGTCGCTGCGTGGTCCCCGATGCCGCCACAGCCGTTGTCCTGCTTCGGGTCCCGCGATGGCATGCGTGCGGTCGTCGCTCGGCTCCCCTTCCCACGCGGGGGACGAGGCTGCATGTGGCGCGTGGTTCAGCGTTCTGTCGCGCCCGGGAGCATGCGTCACCGAGGCGCACCCCGTGGCCAACAGCGCCATGGCCAACAAGGCGCTAACGCGCATTGTCCACCCCTGGCTTGAGCGTGCTGAACCCGCTCTCCAGGGCGGCGTTGTCGTAGCAGTTGCCGCATCGGCTGATGCCGCGGACGATGCCGTGTCTCGCCAGAACGTGCTGGTAGTCCTCACTGGCGTATGTGCTCCCCTGGTCCGTGCGGTGCCAAAGCCTACCAGCCCGACGCCGCACTGTACGGCGAGGCCGGAGGAGCACATGAAGCGAAGGCGCGGCGGTGCGCCCCTGGCGCCCGTGCCTTGACGCAATACCTCCTGAGGGGGATGGCCGGCCCCGGTGCCTTCGGGTGTCATTCGCGCGGGTGTGCGACGAGAGTGTCCACCTCGTGCCATGCTCTCGACCCTGGGAGGGGCGTCATGAAGGTCATGGTTGGCGATACCGTGGTCATCACGCAGCAAACGGGGAATCCCATTGGCATCGTGACGCGGCGCAGCGGCACCATGCTCACGGTGCGGCTGCCTCTCAAGGGTAATACCCTGGAACGGGTCTCCCGCGCGGACGTGGAGCTGCTGGCCCTGTGGCTGGCGGATGCTCGACGGCGGCAGACGAAGTTCAGCAACACCCTGAGCCTGGTGGGCCAGTCCTCTTTGTCCGAGCTGGTCGGGGTGTTTGGCTATTCAACAGACGTCAAGATGCAGCGCACCTCGTTGGGGAGCGTCGTGCGGCAGCTTGAGCGGGCAGGGCTGGATGTCAATCCCACCACGGGAAGCTGGGACCGCCACGCGCCCTTCGTTCTGTCATTGAAGAAGGCCCTCATCGACCCCTCGCCGGAAGAGGACGACACCCCGGATTCGGAGCCCTCCCAAGGCTTCGCGCTGCCGCAGCCCTTCTGGCCCAGTGCATTGGGTTTGTCGCAGGACCGCGAGGTGGCGTTCCTGCGAGCGCTCACCGGTGCCGAGCCGCTCCTCGCGCTGCTCTATCTTCCAGAGCGTCGGGAGACAGCGGACTGGCTTCAGGCCACCTGGGAAGGGGTGATGGGCTGGGCCTACCGCTCCGCGCAGCGCTTCGTCTGGACGGGGCGTGGGGAGAACGGGGCCCCCGCGGTTGTCCGAGGTTCGTCCCACTTACTGCATGAGTATCTCAAGCCCTCGCTGCTGGACTCGGATGGGCCCCGGCTGCGCGACGCGCCCCATGCCCTCAACCTCATCGCGCTCCAGCGAGACAGGGAGGCCCCCGTCGATTTGTCGCGCCTGCTGGCCGCGTGGCCGGGACCCATCTTCGAGTTCGATGCCACGGCGATTGCTGGGGGTGGGGTGCCCGTGTCCCAGTTGTTGTTGATGGTGGGAGGCAAACCCGCGCTGGCGACAGAGGCGGTCGTGTCGGAGCTGTCTCCATTGAAGCTGGTGTTGTGGAGTCGCGAGGCCAGCGCTCAGGGGGCGGCCCAGGCGATGAACTCGTGGGGAGACCTCCTCACGCGGACACCGCTCTCCCGGTTCAAGGGCAGCAACGAAAGCAGCACGTCACTCTCCCTCAAGGCCCGGCTGGCGCAGTGGCTCCTGGTGAGGAATCCCGAGGCCTCGCTCCAGTTCGAGCAGCACCGGACCGAGGTCCTGGACGATGAAGGTGACGAGCAGGAGGTGATTCGCACGGACCTGCATGTGGAGGGGCAGGGGACGTTCGAGGTAGAGACGCTGGTGGGCAGCGGCCCGATGGAGACCTTCTACCACCGGAAGATCTTCTCCCGTCGCAAGCCGGACGAGCCTTTCTCCCTGGTGGTCCCTGGCGAGGCGCTGCTGTGGGCTGGCCCCTTTCTGGCGGATATCGCCCACCACCTGGGCGAGGGAGGCTCGGTGCTGGTGCCCGTCGCGGGAGCCGCCTTCGCCTCGCTCGAGGCGCGTGCGCTGGTGGAGAATGCCTCGGAGGTAAAGGACCCGGAGGAGGCGGCCCGGCGCGAATCTTCGGTCGAGAAGTCGGAGCGCCGCGACGACGCGTTGCCGCTGCTGGACGACGTGGCTGGCTATGCCTCCGTCAAGGAGCGGATCCGCCGCGATATCGTATGGCCGGAGCAGCGCGGGGCGCTGCTGCGAAATGTCTCCCGGGCCTCGGGGATTCTCTTCTTCGGGCCCCCTGGCTGCGGCAAGTCGCTGCTCGCTCGTGCGATAGCGGGTGAGCTGGAGCAGGAGGTGCGGCTGCTCTCGCCTTCGGATCTGCGTGGCCCCTACGTCGGTTGGGGGCAGCGCATGATTCGCGAGCAGTTCGACTGGGTGGTGGAGCAGGAGAAGCGGATGCTCGTGCTCGATGAGCTGGACGCGGTCGCGCGCTCCCGTCGCTCGGGCGATATGCACAGTGACGAGAAGGCGGACGTCAACGAGCTGCTGGTGCAGTTGGACCGGGCGGGCAGGTTGCGACGCATCATCGTGGGCACGACGAACTTCCTGGGTGCTCTGGATGAAGCAGTCATCCGGAGCGGCCGTTTCGGACGCTTCGTCCCCGTGCCTCCTCCGGACCTGGACGAGGCGGTGGAGATTGTCACTCACTACCTGAGTCGGCTGGCGCGAGCGGAGACCGCGGCTGCGGACCGTGTCCCCAGCGCCGTGGAGCTGAAGGCCATCTTGTCTCCACTGTTCGCGCGGAACCTGGTGGACCAGCGCTTCTTCTCGGGCTCGGACCTGGAGGCCGCGGTCACCGAGTCCTATCTGGGCTGCGCGCTGGGCAAGGCGCCGAGTCTGGAGCAGAGCCTGGGGCCGGTGCACCTGACCGTGGAGGCGCTCGCCGCCGCGTTGGAGCGTGGGCCCCGGTCCGTCTCCAAGCGCTCCATCCAGCGGTTCCTCACCGAGACGCGACGTCACTGCGGAGCGAGCCTGGCGGATTTGCTGGCGGGACGGTTCGAAGCCCAGACGCGAGCACCCTGAAGGGCCTACCTCGAATCCAGGCGAAGGGAGCGGTTCTCGGGGGCTTCAAGGGGGCTCATTGTCGAACGAACAAGACATGTCCGCGTCATCCGTCGTGCGGCAACTGCTCTCGACACTGGAGCAGTCGTCTCTCCGCGAGGAAGCACGCTCCTTACGGCAACAGTTCGACCAACGAGGTTGGGCGGGGCTTGGTGCTCCGGACATCGCGCTGGTGGCGGCCCTGGTGGGGCGGCTGCAAACGTTTCCTCCCGCCGCGGTGGTCACTCCCGTGGCGCCGTTGCCCGCCGCTGTTGCGCTTGCTCGGGATGCGTCGGCACAACCCGAGGAGGTGGGGTGGAGCCCCTGGGAGAACGGCTCGGCATGGATTGACACCATTCCACGAGGGAGGGAGTGCCTGTCCCTGCTGGATGAACTCGCCCGGTGTGACGAGGCAGATGCGGCGCTCACCCTGTTGAGCCGCTTGTTCGTGGGGCATCTCCGATACGAAGCCCACGTGGTGGATGAGACGCAGCGGCTGGACTCCACGGCGGTCATCCGTCGACTCCGCACCATCGCTCGCCATGGCGACTTCATGGTGTCCCTGGCGGAGCTCGTCTTTCCCTACCCCCATGGCTCCAACTTCCAGCCCATCTTTCGCAGACATCCCTATGGACTCGTGGTGGCCATCGCGCCCGGATGGAATGCCTGCCAGTTCGCCTATCGGGAGGAGAAGGATGGAGGGACCCTCGTTCCCAGAACGCGTCAGATGGTGGGCTATGCGAGGGGCGGCGAGCTGCGTGACACCCTGTTGATATGGCTGCGCCGCATGAGCTTGCTCCGGCTGACAGGCGGGGAAGAGGTGGTGGAACTGGTGCGGCGCGTGGAGTCCGCGTTGGGGCCGGACCCCGTGGAGGTGTCACGCCAATGGAACCCGGTGGCCCTCGCGCCCTCGCTGTCGACGCCTCCAGGGGTTACCTGGGACCGGCTCCTGGACCATGAGCGGCGCGCGTTCCTGCAAGAAGACCGTGGTGCGCCAGGTCAGCAACCCCGGCTCTGGTGGGGATTGGAGCGGGTGCTGCGCATGGCCCTTCCCTTCACCCTGGCCCACAAGCAGGCGAGGCTGTGCTACCGAGGCTATGACCTCGAGGCCCCCACTTCGCCGGAGGTCGCGAGCCGGAGTGGGAAGAGCTGGTTTCGGCGGCTCACCCTGAAGCTGGAGCTTGTCTTTGACGACGGGAGGGCCCTGCCCCTTTCCCTTCCCGTCGGAGTGCCGGAGGTGGATGACCGGGGACGGATGCTCCTGGATGGCCTCTGGTATCGGTGGGTCCCCAGGGTGTTTGGCAAGGGACTGCTGAGCGCTGGAGATGCGAGAGTCCAGGAGCCGTTCTTCGACGAGGGGTTCGAGGAAGAGGTCGAGGACGAGTCGCCAATCCCGGAGCAGGGCGCGGCCCCGGAAGAGGAGGGGCCCGAACCTGAACTGGAGTCACCCCTGGAGTTGCTGAAGGAAGAGGGGCTTGCGCCTTCCGTACTCAGGGCCTCCCGGGACCCCGTGGCCATCGGGTCGCTGGCGGGCGGAAGTCTCTGCGCGTTCCTCGAAAGCGCGACGTACCGGAAGCTGATGGGCATCAGCATGCGGCTGGCATCCTATGAAGATGACGCCCATGAGCTTCCTCGGAGCCTGCCGGCCCTCCTGCGCGGTGTCGTCGGGCGTGACGACCGACTGCTCCTGGTCAGCAAGGTCTTCCTCAAGGCGGTCCTGGAGCCCGCGCCGGGGATGACGACACCGGAGGAACTGCTCCCCATCCTGCGGCACGCCGTCGCGACGGACGCCGGCACCGCACCCGCGTGGGCCTGTCCCGACGTGTCAGCGGACCTGCGTCCGGGGGCGTGGGTCCCGGTCGAAGTGGCTCGTCTCACTCCGGGGGGAGACCTCTCGGTGCCTCTCCGGAACGCGACGGGGGTGGTTCGGCTGGGAGTCTCGATGGAGTCGCTGCCTCAGGTGAATCCGCGAGCTGGGGGCACTGGAGGCCTGGGGACGCGGGGCTGGATTGCGCGGGGACTTTCCCACTTCGCCTCTCTGCCAGCGGGCCGGCTGCGGTCGGCCGCGCAGGTCGCGCTTCAAGCACGCCCACTCTCCGAGGGACTTCGCGTGGTCTCCGTCCACGGGCCCCGGTTGTGCGCCCGGTGGACGATGGAGGCGCCGCCGCCACCCGAGCGCAATGCAGGCCGCGCTCGCGAATTCAGCGTCAGGATTCCCGGGTTGATGCAAAGCGAAGGTGTCGTCGCGCACCGCGTGCTGCTGTCGCGGGGGGCCTGCGTGAAGGCCGGAGATGCATGGCTGGAGGCGGAGCGGTCGCTCTGGGCCCAGCTCGCGGGTACCCGACCGAGGACGACGAGCCTCCACGAAATGAACATGTGGAGCCTCGCCGCCAATGTCTTCACGTTCACGCCGAAGAAGCCCACGAAGGATGAGGCGGAGGAGGAAACCATCCTCCCGCTCCCCTCGCTGAAGCTTCCCAAGGCCGTGGAGCGCTGGTTCGTTCCGCCCGGTGTCCACGGACAAGTCCTCGACATCCATGAGGAGTTGGAGCGGGACAAGTCGGGCGAAGGGCTCGCGTGGCGAATCACGCTCGTCGTGGGCACCGAGGCTCCTTCCTTTCCCTGGAGCCATCTGGTCCTGCCAGATGGGCGGGTGCTTCCCTTCCAGGAAGGCTTGAGGCGGGAGGATGCTCCGTATCAGGAAGATGGTGCGCCCGCGCAGCTGGTCATCGAGGACCCGACCCTCGCGGCCATTTCTCCCTCGGACGTGTGGTTCGATGGGGTGACGGGCGAACTGCTGGAGCGGGCCACCGCCCACGTGGGCACCTGTTTCGTGCTCCCCGCGACGCGCGACGTGCTCGTCGGACCCGACCTCCAGCTCCGGTTTCGCGCCCGCGATGGAGAGGGCATTCCCGCGAGCGCTGAAGCGCCAGCGTTGTCCGCCATGGAGCGTCTGTGGTGGACGGCGGCTCGTCCCGAGGACTCGGCGAAGCTGGCGGAGGTCGAACGGGCCTGGGCGGGTGATGTCCCTCCTTTTCTTCCCCGCCTCGCGGAAGTCCTGGAGGCCGCCGACATCGCGCCGCCTGACTGGATGAAGACGAAGTCGACGCGCCAACCGGGAAAGGGGCGGGCCGCGAAGCTGGAGTCCTTGACCATGTCCCGCGTGCGGCAATGGACCACGGGCTATGCCAAGGAAGACGACGCGCCCGTCAGGTGGTCCTGCTGGTGTGGCCGGACGCACGGGCGCAGGCGCGCCTTCGAGCCGTGCGAACCCGGCTCCTGGGGCTGTGGCACGCCCGTCGTGTTGCGCCCTCCGACGCAGGAGCGGCGGGCCCTGCCGGCCTTGGGACTCTGTGAGCCGGTACTCCATCCTTGGAGGATGGAGAGCGCGGCCTGTCTGCTGGGACTGACTCTTCCCGAGTTGAAGGCGCAGCAGGTCCGGGTGGGCGCCGTGGTGCTGGGAATCCTCATGCGTCAGGCCTTGCGAAACGGGGCTCCAGGTGCCGCCGGACGAAAGCGTCTGGAAGGGCGGCTGTCCGCCGCCGAGCGCGAAGCCCTGCTGCGAGGTCTGGAGACCCTGGAGCACGACGTGGCCACGGGGAGCGCGGACCTCGTGGGTCGGTTCTTTCTCTCCAGCCTGGCGGTCCTGCCCAATACCTTTCATCCCACGGGGCTGCCGCCTGGGGCACCGGGGCTCGTGAAGTCTCCGTTGACGGAGGCGTACCACCGGGTGCGTTTCGCATCGAACAGGCTCGTGGCCCTGCGCGCTTCAGGCGCCCGGCTCGTGATTGAAACGGCGCGGGCTTCCTTCCACGAGGCCGTCGCGGCCCTGTTTGGCCCGATGGACCAGGGAATGCATCGGGACGAACCCACGAGCCTCGCGGGCCTCATCACGCGCCTCTGGCCCCTGACGAGAGCGCCGGGGCTGCGCTCCGTGGTCCCAGGGCTCTTTCGCATGGAGGGCAGCCCGGTAGCGGCCGGCTTCGACGGCGCCTTCATCGAACGGGGGGTCGAGCGGCTTCCCCACGTCCATGAGCTCCTGTCACGAGCTTCACCCGCCGAGGTTCGTACCGAGACGCGGGTTGAGGAAGACCCCGACAGCGACGACGAGGGGTGGGACGAGTCACCTCGTGATGGCATCGAGGTGGTGGGGCTACGGATGGCTCCGACCTCGCCAGGGGTGAGCACCATCGGCATCTTCTCGTCGGAGCAGGCCCTCTTCCTTCCACCGTTGCCATCGCCCGCGTGCGAGCCTCTCTCGGCGGAGTTCTGGGAGGGGCGCGCCGCGCGAGAGCGCCTGCTCCGGCTTCATCTGCCTCGCTTGATGGGCCTCGTGGGGGCGTTCTCCACGTCGGACGCCGAACAGGTGGACGCGGGGCGGGAATCGCCTGATGCGCAGAGGATGCCTCCTGGAAGCGTGGGGACCGTGGCGCTGAGGGAGCTCATGGGGGCGTTGGTCCTGCGGGAGTCACGGCCCCTGGACCTCTGCCGCCTCCTCGAAGCCAGGCGGCCCACCCCGCTCGTCGAGGATGGGGCACGGGCCAGCGTGTGGGTCGAGGAGCGGGTGCGGCGTGCCTTCCCGGGAGAGGGTGCATGGCTGCGGACCGCGCATCGCTTGTTGGCGCGTGCGTTGGCGGGCTGGTGGAAGTCTCGTCCTCGCGAGGGCGCCCCCTCGGGATGGTCCTGGGCGCCGCCGGACCAGAAGGGGGCCGCTGGAGGCCGCCGCTTCGTGCCCCCGCTCGCGTCCGCCGCCTGGGCTCGATGGCCAGGCATGGAGGCGGCCACGACACCCGTCCGCTTCCTCGTGGCGCATGCAGGACTCCCCGTGGAGGGTGTCTGGAGTCCGGTCCTTCTGAGGACCCTGGGGCTGGAGGCCGGGGCGGTCCCCATGGGGACGGAGCTTCCCCAGACGCAGCCGACCCTGGTGGTCCCAGTGCCTCCGCCAGGGGCTGCTCCAGTGGTGTCGCCGCATCCCGAGGAGATCCTGGTGGAGACCCCGTTGTTCGTGCCGCCTCCCATCCCGCCAGTGGGTGACGTGGACGAGGTTTCCCTTCTGGAGGTCACCATGGCGGCCTGGCTGGGCGACAACACGGGGCTTCTCCCCGAGGTGTCGCTCCTCTCCACATCAATGGATGTCTGGCTGAAGCGAGGGCGGGTCTCATGAGCACGGGGTCGATGGACGGAGCGACGTTGGTCTCGGCGGGGGAGTTGCGCACGGACGTCCTGGAGATCTTCCAGGCCGAGGCGCGCATGGAGCTCCTGTTGTCGGCGCCGGGTCTGCTGGCACAGCCTCCGCATGGACACGCGGCCCTCGCGAAGGAGCCGCATGCGGCCCTCCCCGCCAAGGCGACGCATGCGCATCGTCAGGCGCTCCTGGAGGCGTTCGGTGGACAGTTGGATGGACTTCCCCAGACGACGGAATGGGAGTCGAGAATCGGGGAGTGGGTTCGCAAGCTCTCCGCCGCCGAGGCTCGCGTTCTCCACCATCAACCAGGTCCCCTCTTCAGCCGGCTCATCAGCCGTCCGACGAGCAGCCTCGTCCCCATGGGACCCATCACGCGGGGCACCTTGCTTCGGCCTCCGGGCGCGGAGCTGGAGCTGACGCTCACGGGCGCGATGCATGAGCGGGCCCGGGAATGGTTCCGGTTGCGCGCGGCGGAGTCGGAAGACATCTCGAAGGATGTCCAGGCGCTGCTGGAGAACTCCTGGGCTGGAGGGATGATTGGGGCGGAGGACCTGTATCTCAAGGTCCTCTCGGAGTTCTTCCTGGAGATGCTCCAGGGCGCCGACCTGACCGACAGCAATCCCCTGCTGGACGTGATGACGACGTTCCAGCGGGCGGCCTATCAGCAGGCCAAGGGCATCCTGAGGCGCTTCGGAGGCGTCTTCCTGGCGGACGTCGTGGGTCTGGGAAAGACATACATCGCCATGGCCCTGTTGCGGTATCTCCAGGACACGATGGACCGCCACGCGCTGGTGATTGCGCCGCCCACCGTGTGTCCGACCTGGCAGGCCCTCGCCGACGATTTCGGAGTGAACCTCCGCACGCTGTCCCATGGAAAGCTGGAGGATCTTCCCAAGTACAGCCAGCGCCAGGTGCTCGTGGTGGACGAGTCCCACAACTTCCGCAACCCCGCGACGCGCCGCTATGAGCGAATCTGGGAGTGGCTGCATCCCAACAACGTGCCTTCGCGACGGCAGGTGTTGCTGCTCTCCGCGACGCCCCAGAACAACAGCCCCCGGGACGTGATGCAGCAGTTGAAGCTCTTTCCGGAGAACTTCACTCGGCTGCCCTTCCCAGGAGAATCCCTGGAGGACTACTTCAAGGCGGTGGAGGCCGGAAAGGAGTCCCTCACCAACGTCCTCCAGCACGTCGTGGTGCGCCGCACCCGCCGCTTCATCCAGAACCACTACCGCGACGCGAAGCTCCCGGTGAAACGGCCTGCTGGGGGATATGACTGGGTTCCCATCCGTTTCCCGAAGCGAGTCTCGGGACCAGAGCAGTGTCTGCGCTACCGCATCGAGGACACGTACGGCACCGGTCTGTACGAGCGAATCATCCAGGTGCTGGGCAGCATGGAATACCCGCTCTACGGGCTGGCCGCCTACGTGCTGGAGATGCACCGCGACGATTCCCGCATGGTCGGCTTCCGGCAGGCGGGACAGAGCCTTCGAGGCTTGTTCAAGGTGCTGTTGCTCAAGCGGTTGGAGTCCAGTGAAGCCGCGTTCCGTGCCTCGCTGGAGCGACTCCGGACCCGGCTCCGGCGTTCCCTCTCGAATCTCCAGGAGGGCTTCGTGCTGGTCGTCGCGGAAGTGGAGGACGAAGGCGAGTCGACCCCGGGAGGCGACCAGATGCCCTCGGGGATGTTCCATGTGGACCGGCTGCGCAACGCCCTGACGGCGGACCTGGACCGGGTGGACGAACTCCTGGGGGCCATGCATCAGCAGACCTCTGCGGCGGATGCGAAGCTCGCGCGCCTTCGGGCCTATCTGGCGGCACGTCCTCCCGGCGAGCACCGCACGCTCATCTTCACTCAGTTCACCGACACGGCGGAGTTCCTCCACGCGCACCTCGAGCAGGGGCATGGTGTGGTTGAGATGGTGACGGGGAGCAGCGGAAACGTCCGGCGGATTGCTCAGCGTTTCGCGCCCCGGGCCAATCCCGTGCGGGATGGCTCCGCGGTGCCGAAGGGGGAGCAGATCGACCTGCTCATCTCCACGGACGTGCTCAGTGAGGGCATCAACCTCCAGGATGCCGACACTCTCATCAACTACGACCTTCATTGGAATCCCGTGCGGCTCATCCAGCGCGCGGGACGTATCGACCGCCTGGGAAGCCTGAACGAGGAGATTCACATCTCCAGCTTCCTGCCGGAGCGGGCCCTCGAATCCAACCTGGGGCTCGAGCAGGTGCTCCGGCGGCGCATCCAGGAGTTCTTGAAGGTCTTTGGTGAAGACAGCCACATCCTTCCACTGGAGGAGCGGCCCGATGTGGACGGTGTCCTGGACATCTATGCCGGAATGGCCCTGGAGAAGGCTGAAGCACAGGACGAGATGGATGCGCTCGGCCGCCATGCCGAACGAATCCTGACCATCCAGCAGACGGAGCCCGCCCGCTATGCGCGAATCCGCGCCCTGCGTCCTGGACGCCGGGCGGCGACGCAATCCCGCCTCCCGGGAGTCGTTGCCACACGGTTGGGTTGGTACTGGGCTTTCTGGCGCGAACAGGATGAAGGGGGCATGGAGCGCATCGCCGATGTCGCTGGACTGGACCTGCTCTTCAATCATTCCCAGAAAACGGATGTGCAGGAAGGAGAGCGGGTTGTCAGGTGTCGGCAGCGCGCGAGCCTGTTGGCGGAAGAAGGGCGGCGGCTCTTCTCCAGTCTGGCGGAGAATGTTCGAGCACAGAGGCAGAAGCCGGCGCTGAATATCAATGAGGAGTGGGCCCTCTCCTCGGTCGACGCCCTGCGCAAGGGGAGCGATGAAGCACGGCTTGCGACCCTGGAGGCCATGCGTCAGTGGATCCTTGCCGGTCAGTACAAGCCAAGCCTGCGTCTGGCCGCCGCCCGCTGGCGCAAGGAACAACTGATGGGCGAAGCGCTCTTCCAGCAGATGGAGGCCATGCTCCGCTTCCCGCTCAAGAACGAAGTTCTCGGTGAAGAAGAGATGGTGGGGGTTGTCGTGGGGGAGGACCCCGGCGAGGCGTGAAGGCGCGGCGGCGCGTCATGCCGCCCGTGCCTCGACGCAATACCTCCTGAGGGGGATGTCCATCCCCGGTGCCTTCGGGTGTCATCCGCGGAGATGAGGCGCATCGCTCGTCGATGCGCTGGCGGCTGTCTTCAGGAGCCATCCATGAGAGCATTGGGAGTTCTTGCGCTGCTGCTGGCGAGCGGCTGCGCGTCGACCCGTGTCGTCCGTCTGGATACGGGAGGAGGCAAATCAATCGCATACACGCCCATCGAGACAGAGCCTGTCGAGATGGACGAGGAGGAGTTCAAGGGTGCCGTCGCGCGGCTCGTGCCCGACCTGCGCCTGGACGCCGTGTTCAAGGAGGTCGACCAGGAGGATCGTCGCTCCTCGAGCGTGTCCCACGGGAGCGGCGGCGACGGAGCGCTGGGGCGGGCCGTCTCGTCGGCCCATGAGCGCATCTGTCATCGGCAGGAGGACCCGATGGGCTGCCTGGGCATGATGACCGGTGGGCTCACGCTGGGGCCGATGGAGCGCAGGATGCTCGCGCTCTACTTCGCGTTCGATGGCGCCTGGGATGACATCGAGGAGGACCTCCGCGACACGGTGAATGTCGCGGCCCTGCGGGGCCTGGTGACGACGATGTCCGGGACGGCACTGAAGACGTTGGTGGCTCCCGAGCCCATGACGAAGCCCATCTCGCTCGCCTGGGCAGCCTCGTTGATTGCGTATCTCGGGACGGAACCCGTCTGGAAGCTCGGGCAGGGCTTCTCGCGGCTGGTGGAAGAGTCCCGGGACGCGGCGAGCTTCGAGGAGCTGGAGCGCGTCGGACATCGCTTCGGCAATGTGCTGGGCGACAACGGAGCCCGAGTCCTGGTGGTGGTCTCTCTGTCAGTGCTCGGCGGGAGGAATGCCATGACGACGCGGGGACCGAAGATGCCGGGTTTTGCTCAAGCCGCGATACGAGCCCAGACGGAAGCGGGCTTTCAGCTCGCGGGAGCCCTGTCCGGAGACGTCCGGTCGATTGCACTCACGTCCGGAGGAGAGCTGAAAGTGACGCTCGCGCCAACAGCGGTCGCCGCGGTCGCGATGGGACCTGGGGCGGCTCCCATGGGGACGGTGGGTGGCATCCAGGGGGACGCGGAAGGGGCGGTGCACCCCATCTGCGCGGGCAAGGGCACGGCCGCTGAATCGGATGGCGGCCCGTGGGCACAGCGCTGCCAGGAACTCTTCGGCAAGGGGGGGATGCGCCCGGAGGACCCAGCGAACCTGATTCGAATCAAGGGACATCGAGGGTCCCACCCGGAGGCCTACCATGCGCGGGTCTTCGAACTGCTGGACGACGCGACGCGAGGTTGCCGAGATATCGCCGGGTGTCGGGGCGCGTTGACGCGCGAACTCGCCCGGATTGCTCGGGAACTCGTCACGAAGGGGACGGAGCTGCGGACGCTCGTTACGTCGGATGCCGAGGAGTAGCGGGTGGAGCGACGCTTCCTCAAGAGCCTCACGGATGTGGAGTTCACGCGCGACGCGCGGTTCGCGAACCCGTGGGAGTGATTGCGGGGTTGGCTGCGGGGTGAGGAGCATCGCGTGGCCAACGCTCGGCCTGTCGCGTAGCGGAAGGTCGCATGTTCCCGAGGGGCAGGGGCCCGGCTCGCGTGGGCCTGCTGGCTACGCTGGACGCCTCATTCACGGAGGCGTTCATGCGACGAACGACGTGTCTGTTGAAGGCGTGTGTCCTGCTGATGCTCGGGTGTGGTGGCGTGGAAGAGCGCGTGCTCGCGGCACCAGATGAGGGCTCCTCGGCGGAGACTTCGGAGGCGGCGCTGGATTTGGGCCTCGTCCTCGTCACCTGTCCGGTGGGAACGAGTCAGGCCTCCTACTCGCCGGGGCTGAAGAACACGCCCCAGAATGTCACGGTGTCGGGTCAGGCGACCTTCAGCAACTGCGTGACGGTGCTGGGTGACCCGGTGACATCGGGCACCAGCAGCCTGACGTCGGGCGTGGTGCAGGGTTTTTCGTGCGGGGACCTGCTGCTGCCCAGGACGGTCACCCAGACGGTGACATGGAACACGGGGGAGTCCTCGACGATGGTCTTCACCCAGCTTCGCGTGGGCGTGCAGGGCACGCTGTCCGTCTTCACGCTGACGGGCACCGTGCTCTCCGGGAAGTTCATCGACGCGACCGCGGTCCGGACCATCAGCTATGTCACCTTGGACTTGGAGGATGGCTGCGCGTCCCCCGAAGGGCTCACCTCGCTCTCCGGCCTCACGACGCTCACCCTGACGAAGCTGCTCTGAAGCCGCTGGGCGCGTGAGTCGGTGTCGTGGTGGCGCGCTCATGGCCTCACGACGCCTCACTCTCGCGCGGCTGTGTTCGTTCCGACAGGCCGGGCGTGGACGTTGGTGTCCGACATTTCCCGTGCGAGGTGCGGCACACCGCCCCGTGCTCGCGGGGAGGTGTGAGCGTCTCCCAGCGTCCCTTGTCGTATTTTGCGGATGGGCGTGTGCGCGGCGGCTCCCTATCTCGGCAACGGAAGCGTTATCGGGAGCGGCAATGCGCAGAAGTCTGTCGGCGGCGGTGGTGGTCCTTCTTTCCGCACTCGCCCTCACCTCGACCTTTGATGTGTCGGCGGAGAATGGCGAGGAGGGGCACGAGCCCCGGGAGCCGGGGGCGGCTGTGGCCCCGCCGCGCTCCGACAGCCCGGGGCCCGTCGTCGTCACCTGTCCTGTCGGCATCACCCAGGCGTCGTACCTGCCGGGGCTCAGCGAGGTGACGAAGGACGTGACGGTGGCGGGGGCCACGACGTTGAGCAACTGTGTGACCATCCCCGCGTCCTCGGTGGTGTCCGCGCGCCTGCCGCTCGACTCGAGCCTGCTCGCGGGCTACTCGTGCGCGGACCTGCTGACGCCGCGCACGGTGCGCCAGGTGGTGACGTGGAACACGGGTGAGACGTCCACGCTGGTGTTCAGTCAGTCGCGGGAGCTGGCGCAGGGGCCGCTGACGGTCTTCACGCTGACGGGCACCGTGGAGTCGGGCGCCTTCGCGGAGGCCACGGCCATCTGGACGGTGACGTATCTCAACTCGGACATCGAGAAGGGCTGTGCGTCGCCGGGCGGGCTCATCTGGCTGAGCGGGCCGTCCACGCTCGAGCTCATCCGCACGATGACGTGAGTCGTTGGACGAATCAGGAGGGTGCTCATGCGTGCGACGTCATGGGGTGTGAGGGGGCTCGTGCTCGTCGGGCTCTGTGGGCCGCTGGCCTGTGGGGACGGAGGAGGACGCCAGGGCCGTGGGACGCTGGAGGGACAGGAGTCCGGAGGCATGACGATTGAGCGGCCTCCGGAGAAGGTGCTCATCACCTGTCCCATCGGACACGGCGAGGCGAAGTACGGCACGGGGGTGAAGGTGTCGCCTCGGGACAGCGCGGTGTCGTTCCAGGCGACGGTGAGCAACTGCGTGACGGTGCTCGGCTCGGCGGTGACGTCGGCGACGCTGGGCTCGGAGGCACCGAGCCTGGTGCGAGGCATCTCCTGCGCGGACCTGGCGAGAGCCGGAGCAGGACGGCAGGTGGTGACGTGGAACACGACGGAGACGTCCACGGTGCTGATGAGCCAGTCGCACGTCTCCGTGCAGGACGCGACGACGCTCGTCACGCAGACGGGGAAGGTGCTGTCCGGGAAGTTCCAGGGCGCCACGGCGGTGCGGACCACCACGTTCCTGAGCACGGACATCGACAATGGCTGTCGCTCCGATGAAGGCCTGACGTTCCTGAAGGGGCCGGCGACCTTCAGCGTGACGTACCCCTGAGGCCTCCTGCTGCGCGCGGTGGGTGATGCATTGCATGATGGCTCCAGCCCGCTGCCCGAGCGAGGAGCCGCATGTCCGACCCCCGTGAGTTCCAGAGCAGGCCCCTCGACAGGTTCCTGGAGAAGCGCCCGCCGCTGGACTGTCTGGGGCAGTGGGATGAGACCGTGCATGACGCGTTCCTGCTGAGCGGCCGGCTCGACACCCCCGCCGAGAAGGCATGGCTGAAGGAGACGTTCCTCGCCCTGCGCCAGCGGGCCTGCGCGGACCTGGTGGCGTTCCACGACGAGCTGATGGTGACGCCGTATGGAGGGACGGACGTCGTGTGCCCGGAGGGGTACTCGCCGTGGCGGGTGGAGTTTGGCCTGTCGCTGTTCCCGAAGCGGGAGCAGGGCTTCGCGCGCTTCGAGTGCGTCGTGGAGTTCAGCCTGTACGAGACGTGTCCCGATGCCTTTCGCGTGCTCAAGGTGTTGCCGGAGGCCGGCGCACAGGTGAAGGCGTGCGCGGAGCAGCGGGGTTCGCTCCAGCTCGAATCGTTGCGCCAGGCGCGGCTCGTGCTGCCGATGCCCAAGGCGCGGCGGGCGGCGGAGGTCGCGGTGGAGTTCTATGGGAAGCCGGGCCCGCGGCCCTCTCTCCACGACGCGGTCCGCACGTGTGTGAAGGCGGAGGCGCTCGGAGACACGGCGGCATGCTGGCGGCTGGACGCGTCCGCACCGAGCCGCGTGCCTGGCGCGGAGAGCCACTCGCTCGCTGTCATCCTCGCCGTCAGGCCGGACGCCCCGGCCATCCAGGCCGCCGGGAGCCTGCTGGCCTACAGCCAGGAGAACTGGCTGGACGCCGTCGTGGGGGACCACTGGCGGAAGTTCTTGAGCTCCGTGCGCGAGTTCCAGGGGAGCGGCGCGCCCGCGGAGGCCTATGGCGAGTGGATGGACATCCTCGTGCCGCCCTCGACCGGAGCTCGAGTCGCGGCGGAGTGATGGGCTGAGCTCGTCCCTGATGACGCGGACCATCGGCTGATGACAGCCGTCATCAGGAGGCGCTGCGCTGGCGTCATCCTCGGGCCCGCGCCTCTTTGGAAAATCCATGGGTTGTCTGTCGCTCGCCTCGTCGCGAGGGCTGGCACACGCGCTGCTATGGGGTCCTGGGTCGCATCAATCCGCCTCCCATCCCCCGAGTGTCTCGTCATGAGCATCGCTCCCCTGCACAACGCCGCCACGCCTGTCTCCCGTCCCAGCGCCTCTCCTCTTCGCAGCGGCGGCGTGGAGTCCTCCTCCTTCAGTCCGTCGGTGGGCTCGGGCGTGAAGCTGGCTCCCGGCCTGGCCGCGCTCCAGCAGGACGGCTTCGACCTGGGCAATGGGGGAAAGGCGCATCTGGGCAAGCTGCTGGAGAGCACCCTGTCGGTGATGAACACGCTCGTGCAGGTGATGTCGCAGATCGCCGAGAAGGGCGGCGTGCAGGCGCCCCAAGGTTCCAAGGGCACGTCCCAGGGTTCGTGCTTCGGTGACAGTGGCTTCTCTCCGCAGGCGTCCTCGGGGCGGCCTCCCCTGGACCTGAATCCCAGCCCGGTGGCTCCCAGCGCGGCGGCGAGCCCCAGCGCGGCGGCGAGCCCCGGTGCCGCGCCGAGCATCGAGGGCGGAAAGAAGCTGGGTGGCAACCTGCCTCCGGGCCTGGAGAAGCTGCGGAGCACCATCGAGTCCGCGGCGGCCAAGACGGGCGTGCCCGCCGAGATGCTGGCCGCGCAAATCTGGCAGGAGTCGCGTGGCAACCTGGATGCCATTTCCACCAACGGCGGCAATGGCCTGACGGACACCGGCCTGATGCAGGTGAACCCCAACACCTTCAAGGAGCTGCAGGCGAAGCACCCCGAGCTGCAGGGGAAGAACCTCTCCGACCCGGAGACCAACATCCTCGCGGGCGCCTGCTACATGAAGGATATGAAGGAGCAGTTCGGGGGCTGGGACCTGGCCCTGCGCGCCTACAACTCCGGGCCGAACGGCGTGGACCGCAACAACGCGAACGCGATTCCCGCCGGCACGGGCGACGCGACCTACGTGACGAAGGTGAAGGACTTCATGAACACCCTCTCCACGGGCGAAGGCACGCTTCCGGCGTGAGCGGTTCCCGCCCACCATTCCACGCACCCCTGACACGCGAAAATGACAGGGGTGCGCTCGCGACTTTCCCCCGGGATTTTCGTTCATCGGGTGTGCGGCTTGAGTGACATCGGATTTCACCTGTCAATCGACTGCATCTACTCAGCGTGAACCAGGGACACACCTGGTCGACCGCCCTGGCGCGGTCGTCTGCAACGGGAGAACGACGGAATGAAGTCCATCAATGGATGGTGGGGTGCGGTGCTTGTCTCGGGGCTCATCGGCTGTGGGCAGGAGGCGCACGAGCCCACGCCGGAGCAGGCGGAGATTCGTGCCGCCGAGCAGGAGGCGCGCTTCCTGACGCCGCCTGCGGGCTGTACGGAAGTCACCGTGGGTGAGCTGTTCAACGGCATCGAGCTGACGCCGGTGCAGTACGAGCGGCAGCCGACGTTCCGTGGCGACCTGTCGAGCATCGGAGGCGTGCAGCGGGACGAGGTGCGCATCCGCCTGGACATGAACACGCAGCCGGGGCTGTACGATTTGTCGCAGGGCGGGGCGAACACCTTTACGTGTGAGCAGTGCGTCTTCGGTTACCAGGACATGGGCACGACGGCGCAGAAGCTGTTCGTCGCCGATTCGGGGGCGCTGCTGCTCGCGCTGCAGGTGTCGCCGCAGCAGACGGTGGGGGCGCTGTCGAACGTGGTGCTGCGCGAGTCGGTGCTCGCGACGCCCACCTCGGGCCCGTACACGGGTTCGTCCGTGGTGTCGGGTGGCGAGTGTCGGTGGATTCGCTTCGCGACGTGGAACACGGTGCGTCCGGGCGGGTGTGATCCGCGCGAGGGTTCGCTGACGTCGAACCTGCCGGACACGGCGTGTGTCGCGGACGACTACGCCGCGACGGACGGCACGTTGCAGCGCGCGCTGGGGACGAAGACGCAGGGCGAGGCTTGCACGGCGACGCCCGCGGAGAGCGAGTACGCGTTGACGACGACGGACTGCGAGCAGGGCTTCGCGTGTACGGACCTGCTCAGCGACAACGCGCAGTGCCTGAAGACGTGTGACTTCATGGCGCCGACCCCGGGGTGCCCCACGGGCACGGTGTGTGGCGTGTATGGCCTGTGCATCGAGCAGTCGGTGCTGGAGCCGATTGGCTTCGCGTTCGATACGGCGCTGATTGGCGAGGCGTGCACGTCCACTTCCTTCACGGAGTTCTGTGGTGTGGAGGGTGCGCGTGGCACCTGCTTCGACGCGGATGGCGCGGCGGGCCCGGCGGTGGCGACGTGCCACCGCTACGCGCGAGCGCGCTCCGAGTGCGGAGCGGGCGAGGAGCTGGGCTACATCTACTACCCGCTGTCGGGTGGCGGTGGAGACCGGGGCTACGGCTTCTGCTACTTCGACGGTCGCTGAGGTCGGGTGACAGCTCCCCGTCCGGCACGTCGTCCGGGCGGGGAGGGCGCAGTGAGTACGTAGGGCCCATTCGCGCGCGACGGCGCGGATGAGCGCCATCGCACAGGTGTTGGCGCATTCTCGGTGCGTCCGTGGGAGCGCCGCTATAGTGCGCGCCGATGGCCTCCTTTGATGCCTTCATGCCTCTTGGGCTGCTCTCCTTGCTTCTCAGCGGATGCGCTGCTTCCACTCCCTCCGCCATCATCGCTCCGGACGCGGAGCTTGCGCGAGGGCCATGGTCGGAAGTGCCCGCCGTGGAGATGCCCACAGGAGACGCTTCCATCCCAATAAGCCTCTTGCAGGATGTGGCGGAGGCGATGTTGAAGCTCCCTGGCGCGAAAGCGTGCGACCCGGGAACGCGGCGCCCCATCGTGGGCTTGTCCACGGAGTACTGCGCGACGCTCTATGTAGCGGGCGGTCGCGACTCCCTGTCTTGGCGGGTGACTGAGCCCGTCCAAGGAAGTCACGACGCCTGCAATCCATTCTTCGCGGTGAAGGATGACGACTTCCCATCTCCGCAGGTGTGGGTTGTCGGTTACGTCCACAACCATGCATGCGCCGCGGCGCCCTCGTCGCAGGACCTCAGCGTCTGGCCGACAGATGCGCTCAGGCCCTTCGTGGCCATGGCGGAAGTGCGGCTGATACCCGGCAACCCCGCTCCAGCGGTCTTCAAGAACACAGCCATTGAGATGACGTCGGCGCTGGTGGCGGAGCGTCAGGATGGGACGCGCTTCTACCTGCGCTATTTCCCAACGGGTGAGGTTCAGCAGTGGAGCGAAACCAGTGCTCGATGGGTCACGCTGGGCATCTGCGCTCCGCGCAGTGCGCGCCCTCCTTTCCGGAGCGTGGCGCCTCAATGCCGTGATGGGAACTTGCAGCTACTCCGTGACTAGGTGGGGGAAATGATCAAGGCCTTGATGCTGGCGGGGTGTGTCGCGGTACTGCAGGGATGTGCCACACGGGCTGCGCCCTGGAAGGGCGAGGTGCTGTGGCCGGACGAAAGCTCGTCCAGAACCGTGGTCGAGCCAATGGAGGCAGGTGCCGCGCTCGCCGCGGCGGGCGCCATCCGCGAGGTGGTGAGAACCAACCCGTTCCCCAACCTGTTCGCGGGATGCTCGAGCCCGGAGCAGGGCCTGGATGTTTCCGTCTTCGCGGGCACGACGCCGGGCTTGTACTTCGTGGTCGTGGACCAACGCTTTCACCGTTGCGGCGGTCCGAGCGGACGTGTCCTCGATTGGTGGGAAGTCTATGCGGTGACGTCACAGGGCGTTGTGGTCGAGAAGGCCCCGACTCCGACTGGCGATGCCCCCGCTGATTCGTTGCCACCTGAGAAGTCTGTGCCTCCTCCCGAGCCCACTCCGGACAAAGAGGTTGCTCCACCTGCCTCGCTTCCTTCTCCTCACCCTGAGGCATCGACTGCTCCTTCGATGCCATCATCACTCGCCGTCCCGGAGGTGATTCCGCCGGCTCCTATGCAACCTCACCCGGAAAACAAATGACGGTGCTTTTCTGGGCGCCAGAGGTCGTCGGCAAGTTCTCGTAGAGGCACGACCAGCGTCATCCACGGGTCAGGCCCGCTTGCCGCGTGTCTCCAGGTACTGCCAGATTCCGGCGGCCAGGGCGCCTGCTGCGATGCAGATGGCAATGCCGATTCCCGAGTTGCCGAACGCAATCCCCAACACCACTCCGCCGAGCATTCCCCAGACAAGCCTGGTCGACATGCCAAATCCTTTCCAAGGCCTTGGGCGAAGGGCCTGAGCTGCTTCTCCCCAGGGAAGGCCACGAGGTGGTCAGCCAACCCAAGCTAGATGCCGAGGTGGAGTGAGGCATCCCCGGGCCACTCGGGCCTCCCCTCATCACGGTGTCCGTTGAGAGGCGAGGAAGGCGACGAGGGGCCAGGTGCGATGCAGGAGGCCGAGCGAACGGCCTTCTGCCGACGAGCGGGCATGAAAGAGGAGCCGCCCGCGCCGGTGTGCAAAGGCGTCACTACCGCGCCGGCGGGTACTTCTGGAGCTTTCGCTGGAGCGAGCGGCGGTGGATGCCGAGCTTGCGCGAGGCCTCGGAGATATTTCCCGCGCAGTCCGCGAGCACGCGATGGATGTGCTCCCACTCCGCGCGCGCCAGCGAGGGCGCTTCAAATGTCTCCGGCGCCGCCAGCGATGGCTCACCCGAAGCTCGCGCGAAGGCCGCGAGGATGTCATCCACATCCGCCGGCTTGGGCAGGTAGTTCACCGCCCCCAATCGAATCGCATCCACCGTCGTCGAGATGCTCCCATAACCCGTGAGGACGATGGCCTTCGTGGACGCATCCACCGCCAGCAGGTCCTTCACCACTTCCAAGCCACTGCGTCCCGGCATGCGCAGGTCCACCACCGCGTACTCCGGTGACTCCCGTCGCGCCGCCGCCAGCGCCTGGTCGTAGTCGCCCGCCGTCGTGACTTCCCACCCGCGCTCACGAAACGCCCGCGCCAGCCGCTCCCGCAGCGTCGCGTCGTCATCCACGAGCAACAGGCTCGGATGATGCCCATCACCGCCCACCGTGCTCACGACGCCACCTCCGTGGCGGGCGGTGCGCCGACAGGCAGCGCCAGGCTCGCCACCGTCCCCTGTCCCGGCGTGGACCGCAGCTCCAGCGAACCACCGAGCTGCTCCGCCAGCGTGCGCGCGAGAAACAGTCCCAACCCCATGCCCTCACCCGGCGCCTTCGTCGTGAAGAAAGGCTCGCCCGCCCGCGCCAGGATTTCCGCCGGCATCCCCGCACCGCCATCGCGCACCTCCAGCCGTGCGCCTCCTCGCCCCGCCAACACCCGCAGCTCCACCGACCTCGAAGGCGGCGACGCCTGGAGCGCGTTCTTCACCAACCCGCGCACCACCCGCGCCAGCGCTCGCGGAGGCCCCTGCACCCGCCACGCGCTCAATTCCTCGGGCAGCTCCACCCGCACCCGCTCCACGCCCGACAGCTCCGACAGCGAGTCCTCCACCAACCGCCCCAGCGGCATCGGATGGAAGGCCTCTCCCGTCGTCTGACCCGCGTCCGCCGACATCTGCACCAGCACGTCGCGGCAGCGGTCCACCTGCTGCCGGATGAGCCGCAAATCCTCGCGCACCGCCTCGGACGTGCCCGCCACCGTCAGCGCCCGCTCCACTTCCTTCGACACCACCGCGATGGTCGACAGCGGCGTGGACAACTCATGCGCCGCGCCCGCCGCCAGCGTCGCCAGCGAGGCCACCTTCTCCCGCCTCGCATGCTGCGCGCGCGCCTGCGCCAGCTCCTGCTCGCGCTCCTCCAGCGCCCGCGTCACCCGCTGCACGAAGTACACGATGAAGCCCGCGGCCACCGCGAATGCCACCCACATTCCATTGATGTGCAGCCGCATCAGCGCAGCGTGGTCCGGCCGCGACAGCCCCGGCACCAACACCACGTCCTGCAGCAGGAACAGCGAACCGAACGCCATCAGCGTGAAGCCCAACAGGCTCCACATCCACCGTGCGGGCAACAGCACCGTCCCCAGCGCCACGTTCACCAGGTACAGCGTGGTGAAGGGATTGTGCGTGCCACCACTCAGCGCCAGCAGCCCCGTGAGCACCAGCGTGTCCCACAGCATCAACTTGCCGATGGTGCCCTCCGTCACTCGGGCCCGGCCCAGCCACGCTCGCACCGCGAGGTTCGTGGCGGCCTCCAACCCCAGGAGCCCCGCCAGCACCGGCACCGGTAGCGCCAGCTCCAGCCCATACGCCGCCAGCGCGATGACCAGCGCCTGCCCCAGCAAGAGCCCCCAGCGCAGCCGCAGCAGCCACTCCAGGTTGATGCGGGCGCGAGAAGCGAGCTCGGTGGAGACAGGAGGCGTCATGGCACGACTGCGGACTGGAGCGAGGCGGAGCGGGCCACATTGCCCAGCAGGTCCACGTTGCGAGGCGACTCGCCCGGACCCACGCCATCCAGCCACGAATCCCACGCCAGTGTGAAGACCCGCGCCGCCTTCGGCGCGTCTTCCGTCAACTCCAGCCCGTCCAGCACCACGTCCACCGACGAGCGGCCCCGCGTCTCCACCTCGAAGTCACGCTCCCCATCCGCCAGCGTCCCCCGGACGTGCAGGCTCAACCCCAGCATGTCCACCGGCACCGCGCCCTGTGACGCGGACGACAGCCCCTCCGCGTCCGAGTCCGCCGGCTCGAAGGTGAGCCTTGCCCGGCAGTAGCGCCCCGGCGGCGGACGCATCACTCCGAGCGACACCACCTCTCCATCCGTCGCCCCCAGCGCCACCACGTGCGGCGTGCCCAGCCGCAGCGCGTTCGACACCGAGTGAGCCCAGGCCGTCCCCACCGGGGACAGCTCGTTCAACAGCCGCCGCCAGCCCGTCGCCTCGCAAGGAATCAACTCCACGCTGCCCAGCGTGACGAGCGCCCCGAAGAGCGTGGCCCGCGCGCCCTCATCCGTGACGAGCGTGCGAGCCCCCGCCGCCTCCGGGACGCCTCGCGCCCGAGCGGTGGTGAGCCCCAGGGTCAGCTCCATCCCCTCGATTCGCTCACCGCCACCACAGCCGGCGAGACACAGCAACAGGGAGGGCAGGGCGAAGCGCTTCACGGCGACAGGCATGGCTCAGAGGTCATACGCGACGGACATCATCGCGATGGGAGTGGGCGCCACGCGTCCGTGGAGCCGGTTGAAGAAGGGAACCCGCACGCCCGCGGCCACGACGATATCCGTGCTGGGACTGAAGAGGACATCGGGCGACGCGTAGCTGATGACGCCACCGCCGTTCTCCTCCTTCTCGCCGTCGATTTCCGCCGCCGCTTCCACCCGGCTGTCGAGCCCCAGCCGCACCGCCCACCGGGGCGCGGGCTGGTACTGCGCGGCCAGCGTCGTGCGCAGGGAAGGCCCCGCGCGGAAGCCCAACATGCCGCGCGTGGGCAGGAAGCCCGTGGCGCTGACGAGGAAGGACCAGTCGCCCCGGAAGTGCTGGTAGGCCACGCCCGCCAGCGGGTCCACCGAGCCGCTTCCCAACTGCGTGTCCAAATCCAGCAGCGTGCCGTCCGCCGCGCGCAGCCGGGGCGCGGTGGGCAGCTTCACCCCGGCGAGCACGCTGAAGAGATGGTCCGCGGAGAACTCGCGGTCCTGGTACAGGAACGCCTTCGCGCTCACCTCCACGTCGCCCACGCCCCAGCCGCGCTCGCGCGCCAGGCTCACCGAGCGCACCTCGCGCGCCTGCAGGGGCAGGGTGGCCGACAGGAACAGCCAGGGCAGCGGCGCGTAGGCCACCGCCACGTCCATGCGCGCCTCGCGCAGGCGCAGCGCGTCCACGCGCTCCTGTCCCACCGTATGGCCCCAGGCCCGCAGGGTGGTGGACAGCCGGAGCCGTCCGGAGAACGGCTGCTCGGTGCCCATCGACGTGAGCGTCGGGTCGCCACACGCACACGTGGCGCAGGCCCAGGCGGAGGACACGGGCACCAGCACGGCGCCGCAGAAAAGGAGGAGGGCGAGGGAGGCTTTCACGACGGAGAGGACGATACGCCCGGGGCCGCCACCGCCGCGTGTGGCGTGTTGTCGCAGTCCATCGGGGCGACCGGTGGCACGCGGCGCCACCCGTGGAGCGAACGGGGGAGCGGGCGATGGCTGCCTCGCGGGAAGTCATGGGCAGGTTGAGAATGACTTCCACGCCCCGGCGTTGGTGGGAAACAGGAGGCCTTACATGGGAGTGCTCGCGCCGCTTGGTCGGCTGCTCTTTTCCGCCATCTTCATCACCAGCGGCTTGAATCACTTCATCCAGCTCGATGCGCTCACGGCGCACGCGCAGAGCTCCGGCATCCCCGAGCCGCGCCAGGCCGTGTTGCTGTCGGGCGTCGCGCTGGTGCTCGGAGGGCTGTCGGTGCTGCTGGGCGTGTTCGCTCGCCTGGGGGCCGCGGCCATCGCCATCTTCCTGGTGTGCGCGGCCTTCATGGTCCACCGCTTCTGGCTCATCGCGGACCCGGTGCAGGCGCAGGACCAGCTCATCCACTTCATGAAGAACCTCTCCATGGCCGGAGGCGCGCTCTTCATCGTGTACTTCGGCTCCGGCCCCTTCAGCCTGCGTCGTGGGGGCCGCAAGGAAGGGCTCCTCGGCGGCGGGCGGATTGGCACGCCGCTGAGGCCCTGAGGCACGAAGGTGCTCAGCCCGCCGCGGCGATGGCCGTCGCGGCGGCGCGCAGGGTGAAGAAGGCCACTTCCGGCTCGCTGCCCCGGCGCAGGTACGGGCCGCCGAAGCCGAAGCCCAACCCCCGATTCACGTAGAGCTGGTTGCCGTTCACCTGGTAGTGCCCGCGGATGTAGGGCTGGCCCGCGCGGCGGAACAGGCGCTCGGTGAGGCCCTGGACGATGAACTGGCCGCCGTGCGTGTGCCCGGAGAACTGCACCAGGTTGCCCTGGGCGGGCAGCTTGTCCACCGTGGGCGGAGTGTGCGCCAGCACCAGCCGCGTGCCGGACTCCGGCGCGCCGCGGAACGTCGCCTCCACGTCGTCGCGTCCGGTGCGCCCGTCATCCACGCCCAGCACCGTCACCGGAGCGCCGCGCAGGTGGACGACGCGGTGCTCGTTCTGGAGCACCGTGTAGCCCAGGTGCTCGAAGCACTGGCGCAGGTAGGGCGCGTCCACCCAGTGGTCATGGTTGCCCAGCACCACGAAGACGCGGCCCTTCAGCCCGGAGAGCACGTCGCGCACGCGCGGCAGCGGCTTGGGGCTGTGGGTGACGTAGTCGCCGGTGAGGAAGACCAGGTCGGGTGACTCCGCGTTGACGGCCTCCACCGCGCGGCGGATGCGCACCTCGGAGGTGGCCTGTCCCACGTGGACGTCGGAGAGCTGCGCCACGCGCAGGCCGTCATGACACGCCGGCAGGTGCGGCAGGTGGAGCAGATTCTCCGTGAGGGTGAAGTGGTCCCTCCACCGAAGGCGTCGCTCCGGGCGCAGCGGATCCGCTCCGCTCCAGGCCACCACCTCGTTGCGGCCCCCCTGCAGGGGCTCCAGGTGAGATCCACTGGACGAGGACGACGAGGGGCGGCGACGGGCCAGACGTCTCAAGCGCATGCGGTGCGGTTCCTTTTCCGGGCCGTGGGCGGCGAGCGCCCGATTCTATGAAGCCGGGGGAGGTGGGTTGAAGCAGGTGTCCCGCGCACGCTTGCCCTCCTTGCGGCCAGCGAGCGGGGTGAGGGGAAAACCCTCATGATTCTGGGAAGATTCCGGGAGGGCCTCGGGCCTTTCTTCCACCATTGGACACACTGTCGGGGGGCATGCGGTGACGGCGTCCTACGAGGTTGGTACACACGCTGAGACGATGAGCCCCCGGCTTGGGACGGCCCCCGACATGGGCCCGGAAGTGATGATGCCAGCCGGTGAATCCGCCCCTGAACGGCGGGAGGCTTCTTCCGAAGGCTTACGCCCCGTCGCCCTCTCCGAGCTGATGAGCACCATGCCCCTGGGCATGGCGGTGGTGGACCGGGAGCTGCGCTTCGTGGAGGTGAGCGAGGCGCTCGCCTCCCTCAACGGCCTGTCGCGCGAGGCCCACCTCGGTCGCCTCATGGACGAGGTGATGAACCCCCACTCGTCCCTGGGGGACACCGCCCGCCGGGTGCGCCGCGTGCTGGAGACGGGCGAGCCCCTGGACGGCGTGGAAATCATCCACCGCGAGCCCGGCATGGGCGTGGAGCGCACGCGCGTCTTCCGCGCCAGCTACCACCCGGTGCGCCGCGACGGCGAGGTCATCGCCGCGTGCATCTACGTGGAGGACCTGACGGAGCGCCGCCGCGTGGAGGCCCAGCGTGACGCGGGCGCGGCCCGGGAGCGCGCGGTGCGCGAGCAGGCCCTGCGCGAGACGCAAGAGGCCGTGCGAGCCCGCGACGAGTTCCTCAGCGTGGCCGCCCACGAGCTGCGCACGCCGCTCACCAGCATGCGGCTGCACCTGCAGTTGCTCTTGCGTCAGGTGACGGGCGCGCAGCCCGCGCTGGGGCAGGAGCTGGCGCCGCGCGGTCAGGTGCTGGAGCGACAGCTGTCGCGGCTGGGCAGCCTGGTGAACACGCTCTTGGACGTGTCGCGGCTGGCGGCGGGCAAGCTGAGCCTGGAGCCGCGCGAGCTGGACCTGGTCCAGGTCGTCCGGCAGATGGTGGACGCGTTCTCCGAGGAGTTCGCGCGCGCGGGCTGCGAGCTGGCGGTGCACGTGTCCGGGACGCTGCCGGGCCAGTGGGACCCGCTGCGCGTGGAGCAGGTGCTGGTGAACCTCCTGTCCAACGCGGCCAAGTACGGCGCGGGGCGGCCGGTGGAAATCTCGCTGGTGGGAGAGGGCACCGTGGCGGTGCTGGCCGTGAAGGACCACGGCATCGGCATCTCCGAGGACGGCATGGCCCGCCTGTTCGGCAAGTTCGAGCGCGCCGTCTCCGAGCGCCACTACGGCGGCCTGGGACTGGGCCTCTACATCACCCGGCAGATTGTGGAGGCCATGGGCGGCAGCATCACCGTGCGCTCCGCCCAGGGCCAGGGCTCCACCTTCATCCTCCGCCTGCCCACGCAGCCGCGCGCGCCGTCCGTCGGCATCCAGGCCGTGGTGGTGGGCGGCAGGGCGAAGTAACGAGGACGGGCGCCCCTCCAGTGCTCCGGAAGGAGGCGCCCGCCATGTGTTGTCGGCTCGAGCCCGCGAGGCTCTTGCGTGTCAGTACCCGCGCAGCACGTACAGCCGCCCGTCCACGAGGGCGTACAGCGCGGCCGGCGTCACGCGAGGGTCATAGATGAGCTGCCTCACCTCGCCTCCGCTGACGCCCGCCACCTTCTCCATCTGCTTGCCGGGCGTCAGGCGCCACAGGCCGTTGTGCGCCGTGCCGACGAAGAGCGAGCCGTCGGCGGTGGCCGCCAGCGCCGTGTAGTCGTTGGTGTTCGCGCCCTCGATGCGGACGTAGTCCGTGTCGGCGTACTTCTTCGGGTCGTGTCGCTGGGGATTCGCCTGGAACTGCCACAGGCCGCTGCCCAGGCCCGCCACGTAGTACAGGCCGTCCTTCGTCTTCTGGATGGCGCGCCACTTGTTCTGGGGCGCCGCCTGGTCGCGGTACTGGTCGTTGCCCGGATTGACGGGGTCCACGAAGGTGTTGAGCAGGTACTCGGAAATCTCCGCGTCGGCGGGCACGCCGTCACGGTTCTCCCGGTCCCACCACTTGAGGTCCGCGTTGGGCGGGAGGATGCCAATCTTCCAGTCGTTGGCGATGAGCAGGTGGCCCTCCGACGAGAGTCCAAGCCCGTAGGTGTAGCCGGCGCGCTGGGACTGCTTGGGAGGTTTGCTGGGGTCCTCATTCGGGATGGTCTGCCACCACGCGGGGTGCCGGTGGCTGCTGTAGTCGTAGCCGCGGACTCGCGTCACGCCGTGGTTGGTGCCGAGATAGACCTCGCCTTCGTACGTGCCGCTCATCACCCGGACGCACGAGTAGACGGAGCGGTCCTCGTCGTAATGGAAGTCGTTGCTGTTGCGGATGCCGAGGGGCTCGTTGCGGCTGGGGCGGCTGGTGCCCGCGGAGCGATAGAGGTGCTCGCGCAGCACGATGTCCGAGCCCTCGCCGTTGAGCTGCACGACGTCCACATCGCCCTTCTGGAACTCGACGTAGCGCTCCTCCGAGAAGCCCTCCTCACCCCGTCCGATGATTCTCTGGCCGCCCACGATTTCGTCGTGCGTCCGGTAGCCGACGTAGGCCTCGCCGGCCTTGCCGCCGCAGATGACGGTGGAGTCGATGGCGAGCTTGTCCGCCTCCCACCCCAGGCCGAGGCTCGCCTGTCCAATGGGCTGGCTGGTCCACAGCGGCCGGTCCGTGCCCGCGCGCAGCACGCCAATCTGGTTGCCGTTGAGCAGCCAGACGTTGTGCGCGCCATCCACGCCCACCGAGCGGACCTTGGGGATGTCGTACTTCGCGGAGAAGTTCGTCAGCGCGTCCGTGGGCCAGGGGCCCTCGGGCGTCGTGGGCTGAGTGCCGCCGTCTGGAACCGGGTCCGTGCCTCCGTCGCCAGGGCCAGGGCCGGCGTCACCGGGGCCCGCGTCGTCGCCGCCGGCGTCCGTGCCCGCGTCGCCGTCGCCCGCGTCCTCCGTCCCGACGTCACCCCCGTCATCCGAGGGCGACTGGATGTCATCACCGCCGTCCTTCGACCCCGTCCCCTTCGAGCTGTCGCAGGCTCCCGCCGCCAACACCATCGCCACACCGACACACGCGCCCAACAGTCGTCGAATCACCGATTCCTCCCGTCCCCGGTGTGGAGCAAGCGGCGTACCGGGGTGTTGCGCGCGTGCCCACATGGGAAAGAGGGAAGCGCGCTGCCCACCGTGGGCAAGGCGCGGGCGTGACGTGTCGCCAGAAATGACCAGGCCCGCCCCCCGTGAGGGAAGCAGGCTTGGGAGGCCTGTCGGCCGGGTGACTTCGAGCAGGGCTTCAGTGGACGGCGTCGTCCACGTCCTGCTTCAGGTCATCGCCCGTCTGCTCCACCTGGTCGCCGGCCTTCTTCGCGTCCTTCTTCGCGGCGTCGGTGGTGCCGGAGCCGCCCGTGCCCTTGGCGCCCTTGGGGCTGGTGGCGCGCAGCTCCACGGCGACGGCGTTGTCACCGGAGAGCTGGAAGCGGGCGTGGACGTCCGCGCCCTCGGGGAGCTGGTCGGCCCGCACCGTCTTGCCGTCCAGCTTCACCACCGTCTGGGGCTTCACATCCAGCTCGGCGTCCGGCAGGTCCTTGCGCGACAGCTTCACGCTGTCGTCGTCCGACTCCTTCACCGTGCCCTTGATGTTCAGCGAGTGCGCCTTCTTGAAGGTGTTGTCCACGCCGGGCACCTTCGAGGCCTCCTTCGTGGCGCCGTTGATGCCGCGCCCCACGTCGGAGGCGTCCACGCCCGTCTGGACGCGCGCGCCGGAGCTCGGAATCTGGTTCTGCGACGGTTGCTCGGCGGGCTCGCTCTGCGCGAACGCGGCGGAGCCCAGGCACAGCGCGAACGTGGTGATGAGCTTCTTCATGGGGTTCCCTCTCCCTTGGTCGGTTGAATGACTTCTGGGAGCAAGGGTGGAGAGGCTGCCTCCCTTCGCCAACCTGTCCGGGAAACCCCCACGTCGTTTCGCCCGTGGAGCGAGCAGGCGAAGCAAGGCGTCGCTCAGACGGCCTGGCTCAGGCGCTTCACCGTGGACAGCAGCTCGTGCAGGTCCAGCGGCTTGCGCAGGCAGCCCGCCACGTCGAGCTGTTTCGCGGCGACCTCCAGGTGGAGGTCCGCGCTCGCCACGACGACGGGGATGTCCGACAGCGCCGTGTCATGGCGCAGCGCCTCGCGGAAGGCGAAGCCATCCATCCGGGGCATCATCAAGTCCAACAAGATGAGGTGCGGACGCGAGCCCTCCTGGCGCAGCTGCGCCAGCGCCTCCAGGCCATCCGCCGCGAGCAATACGGAGTAGCCCTCCAGCTCGAACGCGTCCTGGAGCGCGTCGCGGATATCCAAATCGTCGTCCACGACGAGCAGTGTCTGAAGCGGTTGCACCGGTCCTCCGACCCTGGTCCGGAGCGGACTCGCTCCCACACCACGGTAACGATGGGGTTGACTTCGTCCAGGTGGAAGCGCTTCGCCGGCGAACCGGGTCAGGGAGTGCTCACCACCCGACGCCCGCTCGCCCTGGGACCACGCTCCGGGTCCAACATTGCAATGGAGTTGCGTTAATTCGGATTACACGGAAGTTGATGCTGTGTTGGTTTGCTCGTCTTGCGGGTTGGACTGAAGATGCGCCCGGCTGCCCGTCCCCTCGGCGGGCGCCCATTCCAGGGAGCAGACCGCATGCGAACCATGTGTCGAAGTGGAGCAGGCAGGAAGTTGATGGCCTCGCTGCTGTGCACGCTGTCCGTCGCGGCGTGTGGGCCCGCGCCCGAGCCGACGAAGCCGGAGGAGGCTCCTCCCGCGACGGGGACCACGGGGCAGCCGGTGGTCTACGGCACCGACAACCGCACGGATGTCTACGCGCACACGAACGCGACGCTGCGCGCGCGCGCCGAGCAGTCCACCGTGGCGCTGATGAGCCCGTCCGACTTCACCGTGAACAGCGCGGGCAACGTGACGTTCAACGCGCCCACGCTGGGGTCGGCGTATGGCCTGTGCTCCGACCAGCGCTTCCTGAACGACCTGACGCCGGCGTTCTGCTCGGGCACGCTCATCGACGATGACCTGGTGCTGACGGCGGGCCACTGCATCACCAGCGCGTCCGCGTGCAGCAGCACGCGCGTCGTCTTCAACTTCTACCGGACGTCGGCCACGGGGATGAAGGCCGTGACGTCGGCGGACATCTTCTCCTGCCAGTCCATCGTGGTGCGCAAGCAGGAGTCGAGCCCGCTCAACCTGGACTACGCCATCATCAAGCTGGACCGCGCCGCCACGCCGCGCTTCGTCCCCGCGCCCATCCGCGCCGGCAACGCCCCGCTGGCGGTGGGCTCGAAGGTGACGGTCATCGGCTCTGGCAGCGGCATCCCCTTCAAGATTGACGACGGCGGCTCCGTGCGCAACGCGCGCGCCAGCACGCTGGACTTCTTCGTCGCCTCCACGGACACGTTCGGCGGCAACTCCGGCTCCGGCGTGTACGAGAACACCGACTACACGGTGGCGGGCATCCTCGTGCGCGGCGAGACGGACTACGTCGCCAACGGCAGCTGCGACATCGTCAACACCTGCACGGAGACGGGCTGCCGTGGCGAGGACATCACCTACGTGCGCCCCGCGGTGAGCGCGTACTGTCTGGTGGCCGGCAGCCTGCGGCTGTGTGGCACCACCAACCCCCCGCCCACCACGACGTTCGCGTTCACCGCCACCAACACCAACAACGCGACGCAGAACACCACGGACAAGACGGTGACGCTGGCCGCGGGCCAGACGCTCCAGTTCGGCACCTGCACGCTGACGGGCGCCTCCGGCACGGGTGACACCTACCTGCGCCTGGTCAACTCGGCGGGCACGTCCGTGGCGAACAACGACGACTCGTGCAGCCTGCTGTCCTTCGTCTCGTATACGGCCCCGACGGCGGGCACGTACACGATGCGCGCCGGCTGCTACTCCAGCAACAGCTGCAGCGGCACCGTGGCCTACGTCATCCAGTAGTCGCACCCCGCGTGCGCCGGGCGCATGAACGCCCGCGTCCGGCCACGCACAAGCCGCCTGGGCCCCGTCGAAAGGGGCCCGGGCGGTCGTCACCTGGGGTCAGCGGGCGCTTGGGAAGCGCCGGACTTCAGGCGCAGCGGTCGCAGACGCCGCGCAGCTGCACGTCCACGCTCTTCTGGGCCACCGCGCGAGGCACGCCCTTGGAGGACGCGATGCGGATGGACTCCTCCGGCAGACACGCCACCGTGCCGCAGTCGGTGCAGGTGAAGTGCGGGTGGTTGCCGCTGTGCTCGTCGCCCGAGCGTCGCAGCTCGAAGCGCCACACGTGGTCTCCCAGGTCCGCGCGCACCACCAGGCCGGCCTCGGTGAGGTCCGTCAGGTTGCGGTAGATGGTCACCCGGTCATAGCCCTCGTCACCCAGTGCATCCACCAGGTCGGCGTGGCTCATTGGCGCGGTGGCGGTCTCCAGTTCGCGAAGCACCGCCACGCGGGGCGCGGTGCTGCGAAGACCCGACGCGCGGATCCTCTCCTGGAAATCAGCGAGCTTCGGCTGCACGGCGATTCGTTTGGCTCCCATGATATCTTTTCGCATAACCGATCTGCGGGACACTTTCACCTCGCCCGTACCGCAACGTCCGATGTCGAGGACTGGAGTGGCTCGCCCGCCGGGTCCCCCCAGACTCTCTGATATGAGAACAAACACCAGGAGTCCAGGATACTGGTGCAATCCTTGTGCGGAACGAGAGTTCGCGCCTTCCGGCTTCCTGAGTTCCTGATTCGGACGCTCGTGGACCCCGTGAGGTTCAAACTGGCCACCGCGCTCGGAGGGAGCGGGCTCCGGATGTCGTGGACATGACAGTCGCCCCGTCGCGTCATGGAGGGCTCCAGGGGGTGGTATCAGAAACAGGAAGTCGAGTGAGTCCTGGGTGCAGGTGCAACTCATGAGTCACCGGTGACGCGGTGCCGGAAAGAAGCCGGTTCGCGCCGCGTGTGGCCCTGCCCGGGCTCACGGTGGGGGGCTCGCCCGGCGTGTGGGGCGGGCATACGGGTGGACGGGCTCCAGGCTGGTTTTCGTATCTGAGTTGTAAAAGCACCTGCGATGTTTTTGTCGCGGAGTTCCCGCGCGGTGCCGGGGAAGGGAGGGCGCCTCGGGTTGCCTGGAGGGCAGAGGCGGGTGTTGTCCTGTCCAACACTCCGGCACGGGTACCTTGACTCACTGCGATGAGTGCCCACACTTGCGCCTTTCGCTCCGCAGGGTGCTCTGGACGGCCCTGTAGCTCGTGTCTCCGGGTCCCCCTCGCCGTGACGAAGCCCAGCCTGCTGCTCATCGAAGAAGCCAGCGTCGCCCGGGAGCTCCAGGTGCTCGCGCTGGAGAGCCAGGGGTGGCAGGTCGTTGCCCTGGCGGACGTGGGGGCCGCCGCCTCGCTGCTCCAGGCCCAGCCGGTGTTGCTGGTGGTGGCCGCCGCGGGGCTGTTGGCGGCCGGACAGGAGGGACTGGCGGCGTTGCGCCGGGCGCTGGAGACGACGGCGGTGGGGCTGTACGTGCTGGCCTTCCCCGCGGAAGAGGAGGTGGTGCGCCGTCACTCGCTGCCGCTGACGGGCTTCTTGTGGCGCCCGCTGAGCCTGTCGGGGCTGGTGGAGGGCGTGCGGCAGGCCTTGCCGGGGCTGGAGGCACAGGCGCCCCGGCCGCTGGTGCTGGTGGCGGATGACGACCCGGTGTCGCGCAAGCTGCTCCAGCTGTTCCTGGTGCCCCTGCGCTTCCAGGTGGTGTCCGCGTCGGACGGCCCGCAGGCGCTGGACGTGGCGCGGCGGCGGCGGCCGGACGTGGTGCTCGCGGACGCGCTGATGCCGCGCATGGATGGCTACAAGCTGTGCCTGGCCCTGCGGCAGGACCCGAGGCTTGGGCGCGTGCCGGTCATCCTCACGCACGCGCTGGCGCCGGACGAGCTGGATTTGCGCATGGCGCAAAACGTGGGGGCCAACGGCTTCGTGCGGCGCGCGCAGGATGGGGACGAGCTGGTGGGGACGCTGCTGCGCGCGCTGGAGGCGGGAGGCCCCGCGCCGCTGGTGCCCACCGGGGAGCTGTCCACCGAGGACCACCTGTACCGGGTGGTGCGGCAATTGGAGCGGCGGGTGGGGCTGCTGGAGCATGCGGAGCGGGGCGCGCGCGAGAGCGAGGAGCGCTTCCGGCGGGTGGTGAATGGCTCCTATGACGGCATCTGGGACTGGGACCTGCGTCGTGGCTCGCTCTACTGGAGCCCGCGCCTGTTGGAGATGCTGGGGCTGACGCCGGAGTCGTTCGCCGGCACGTATGAAGCCTTCGTGGAGCTCCTGCACCCGGAGGACCGGGCGGCCGTGCTGGCCGCGCTGACCGAGCACCTGGAGCGGGGCGTGCCCTACGACGTGGCCTTCCGGCTGCGGCATGCGACAGGGGGCTATCGCTCCTGCGTGAGTCGGGGGCGCGCGTCGCTCGACGGCCAGGGGCAGCCGGTGCGGATGTCGGGCATCATCGGCGACGTGACGGAGCAGCTGCGGCTGTACCGCGAGGCGCGCGAGGCGGTGCGCGCGCGCGACGACTTCCTCAGCGTGGCGGCGCATGAGCTGCGCACCCCGCTGGCCGCGCTGCGCCTGCGGGTGCAGGGCGCGCAAGGGGCGCTGCGGGTGCTGGGCGTGGCCCAGGCCGTGCCCCGGCTGGAGCGGGCGCTGGAGGCCGCGGACCGGCAGGTGCAGCGGATGTCGGACCTGGTGGAGTCGCTCCTGGACGTGTCCCAGTTCCAGGGCGGCCCGCCCCACCTCCACCTGGACGTCGTGGACCTGTCCTCGCTGGTGCGTGACGTGGTGGCGCGCTCGGAGTCGGCCGCGGCGCGCGCGGGCTGTGAGCTGGTGCTCGGGCCCATGTCACCCACGCGGGGCCGCTGGGACGGCACGCGGCTGAGGCAGGTGGTGGCGCACCTGTTGTCCAACGCGATGAAGTTCGGCCCTGGCAAGCCGGTGGAGGTGGAGCTGGCGCACGAGGACTCCACCGCGACGCTGTGGGTGAAGGACCACGGCATCGGCATCGCCCCGGAGCGGGTGGAGGGCCTGTTCCGCCGCTTCGAGCGCGCGGTGCCGGTGCGCCACTACGGCGGCCTGGGGCTGGGGCTGTACCGGCTGCGCCGCATCGTCGAGGCGCATGGCGGCGAGGTGTCCGTGGACAGCACGCCCGGCGAGGGCTCCACGTTCCGCGTCCGCCTGCCCCTGGAC
>NZ_JABUMQ010000520.1:0-4623 GCF_013336645.1 Myxococcus sp. CA039A
CCCGAGACACCGTCGGCGCCGCTCCCCCCGTGGGAGCGCCTGCATCACGCGTGGGACGCCCTCACCCGGTGGGGCAAGGCCCAGGCGGGCCCGCTGGGAGCGGCGCTCGTCGGGCTGCTCACGTTCCTGGCGACCTTCGGGCCGGGCGCGCTCGCGCCCTGGCGACTCGGCTGGCTCATCCGGGACGACTTCAGTCAGCACCTGTTGGGGTGGCTCTTCTTCCGCCAGACGCCGCTCGGCCTGCCGCTGGGAGCCACGCCCAACTACCTCCATCCGCTGGGGACCTCGCTCGGGTACACCGACTCGATTCCCTGGGTGGGCTTGCTGCTGCGGCCCTTCTCCTTCGCGCTGCCCACGGACTTCCAGTACATCGGCCCGTGGATGTGCCTGTGCCTCATGCTGCAAGGCGCGTCCGCGGCGTGGGTGGCGCGGCGCATGGGCGCCTCCACGCAGCACCAGTGGAGCGTGGGTGGACTTCTGGTGCTGTCACCCGTGCTGCTCTCGCGGATGACCTTCGCGCACGAGGCCCTGTGCGCGCACTGGCTGCTGGTGCTGCTGGTGGGGCTCCACCTGATTCCCCAGCGCGACGCGCGTGACGCGAAGCAGGCGCTGGGGATGGGCCTGTCGCTCTGTGTCTTCGCCGCGGGTGTCCACCCCGTCATCGCCGCCATGACGTTGCCGCTCGCGCTGTCGCTGTGCGCGCGAACGGCGCTGGAACGGAAGCTTCCCTTCACCTGGCCCGCGCTCGCGGCGGTGGCCTGCTTCGCGTCCGTGCTCGGCCTCTTCTTCGCCTTCGGCTACCTGGGCACCGGCATCCCCGTGAGCGCCACGGAGTTCGGTGACTACTCCTCGGACCTGACCACGCTGTTCAACAGCATCGGCCACGGCGAGATTCGCTGGTCCCGCTTCCTGCCCCCGCTGCCCAGGAACGGAACCCAGAACGAGGGCTTCGGCTACCTGGGCATGGGGGGCCTCGTCGCGCTCGTCATCGTGCTCGGGCTCATGGCCCGCGAGCCCCGGCGCATCCTGTCGCTGTGGCGGCGCTGGGTGCCCCTCACCGTCGTCGCCCTGGGACTGGCCTTCTTCGCCCTCTCGTGGCGCATCACCTTCCAGGGCGTGCAGGTGGCCGACGTGTCCGCGCTCTATCGCCCCGTGCTCAAGTGGGTGGAGGCGTTCCGCTCCTCGGGGCGCTTCATCTGGCCGCTGCACTACCTGCTGCTCGTGGGGGCCGCGCTCGCGCTGCCTCGGCTGGTGCGCCCGTCGCTCGCGCCCACGCTGGCGGGGCTGCTGCTGCTCATCCAGGGCCTGGACCTCAACCTGGGCGAAGGGCGCAGGGCCCAAGGAGGAGGCCGTTGGAACACGCTCCCGTCCCCCGCGCTCACCGAGGCGGCGAAGGGCCGCAAGCACCTGGCGCTGTATCCGCCGCAGATGCACGACGGCTCCGGCCGGGGCTGCCGCGCGGGCCCCATGGACTTCCACCGCTGGGCCTACCGCGCGTACCGGCTGGGCCTCACCTTCAACAGCGGCTATGTCGCGCGCATCGACGACGCCAAGGCGCAGACGTACTGCCTGGGCATGGACGCCGAAATCGCCGCGGGCAGGCTGGACCCCGAGACGGTCTACCTGGTCATCCCCGTGAGGGTGCGCTGGCTCCAGAAGATTCCGGGCGCGCACTGCACGCCGGAGGACGGGCTGTGGCTGTGCGTCTACAACGAGCCGCCCGCGTCCTCCGTGTCCGGTCGCTGAAACCCCCGGCTCAGGCGGCCGGGGGGGCCTGACGCGCTGGCGGCTCGACGGGCATGAGCGCGTTCAGGTTGGCGTGGATGGTGTTGCAGATGGAGTCCAGCGGCAGGTCGTTGTCGTCGTGGCCGAAGGGGTCTTCGATTTCGACGCCGATCTCCTCGATGCCGAAGAAGATGTACGCGACGACGAACGTGGCGAGCACGGTCAGCCCACCGAAGGACTCCACCAGCGCGAAGGGCAGCGTGTAGCAGAAGACGAGCAGCGCCCGGCGCAGGTGCATCACATACGCGAAGGGGATGGGCGTCTTGCGGATGCGCTCACAGCCGCCGATGTAGTCGACGAGCAGGTGGACGTCCTGGTCCAGTTGCATCTGCACGTACTCGGAATAGAGGCCCTTGCGCCGGCCGGCGTCGAGCAGCGCGCTCATCTTCCGCGCCACCGCGAACGGCACGTGCTGCGCGCGCATCACCTCCGCCACCTCGTCCGGAGGCAGCTCCTGGGCCAGGGGCCCCAGCTCCGCCTTGGTGCGCAGGAACGACGCGGACGCGAAGGGGAAGGCGGCCGTCCACCGCAGCAGCGCGGCGTAGAGGGCGGGCTCGGACTGGAGGAAGACGCCCGCGGCGCGCGCCAGGTTGCGCGTCTCGTTGACGATGCCACCCCACAGCTTCCGCCCCTCCCAGAAGCGGTCATAGGAGGAGTTCGTGCGGAAGACGAGCAGGAGGCTCAAGGAGATTCCCGCCAGCGTGTGGACCGTGGGGGGAATCGCCACCGAGCGGACATGGGAATGGAAGATGGTGACGCCCAGCGCCCACAGGACGCAGACCATGACTCGGGCCACGATTTCGCGGACCATCGAGCCCTTGAGATAGTGGAAGTAACTCCACCAACGATGCGGATCGTACTCAACCATGGGATTCGAGGACGTAGGCTGCCACGGCGCTTGAAACCGTGCCGCAACCTTTTCGTCCAGGGGCTGCTGGTGTGTCCAGCCCTCTCTTCCATGAGCAAGGGCTGGCCTCGGGCCTCGTGACTACGGCTGGAGCACTCGGTTTCCGCCGAGCGCGTCAATCACCGCGATGACGTCGTTGGGGGCGCGCTCGTAGAGACCCGGCGTGTAGTTGCGGGACGTCGCGGTCCACACGGGGCTCGGGGCCGACCACGTCTCGAAGTTGACCGTGGTGCTGACGTAGCCGACGTGGCAGTTGCGCTGGTCCACGGGGGCGCTCGACAGGTCGGGCGCTCCCACCTTGTCCTCGTCTGTGCAGAAGGCGACGCCGACGGGGCCATTGCCCACGCGGATGGCATACGGGACGTAGGCGTTGTAGCGACGCCCGGAGCCCGGGTCGACACGGGAGCGATAGACGGTGCGCCGCAGGGACTCGTCCCATGTCCTGCCGCCGTCCCACGACTGCACGGCGTTGATGACATTGGCGCGCGCGCCACCGGTGGCGAAGGCCTCCACGCCCTCCACGACGACCATCAACCGGTCTCCTCCGAGTTGCACGACGGTGGGCATGCCCTCGCGGTTCAGCGCTCCAGCGCGCTTGTCCCACGCCACGGCGACGACGCCATACGCGGTCCACGGCCCCGAGATTCCCGCGCGTCCCTGCATGGCAATCCACTGGTGGCCCGGATAGCCGCGCTGCGCGGCGAGCGGCTCGGAGTCGTAATAGACTTGCAGGTCTCCATTCGCGCGCTGGAAGAGGAAGGGCGCTCCGACGAAGCGGGTGACGGGGCCGATGACGGTGCTGTCGTAGACCCAGTGGTCTCCGTCGTTGTCGCTCCGGGTGATGGTGATGCGGTACTGGCCGCCGGCGTACTCGCGGAACGCACAGAAGATGGTGCGTGTCCCCGGAATGGCTCGCATCGTCACGTCGCCGAACTGCACCGCGGGGTTGTTCGCGACGGAGCCGTGGAGCGACCAGCTCGCACCACCGTTGCCGCTCGTCCAGACGTCGACGCGCGTCCCCGCGCTCGCGCCGCCAATCAGCAGTCCATCCGAGCGGCGGGTGATGTTCCGGATGGGCGCGCCGCCGCTCGCCATCAGCGTCCGCCAACCGCCCGCGGGCAGTGCGTCCTCTCTTCGCTCCAGCGGCTCGTTTTCATCGCGAGGCGCTTCGGGTCCACACGCGGCGAGCGCCGCCACCAGAACGAGCACAGCCAGGGGACGCGAATCAGAACAGCGGCCAGTCCGAAGCACGGGAGCAGGTGTCATGCGCTCCAGCGTGCCCGTTCGTGTTTTATCTGCTCAAGCCCATAAAGCCGATTTTCCTGAAATGCTAAGTTGTCGTCTCCGCGAGGAGTCGGGACAGGAGCGCGAAGCCAGGGGCCTCCAGGGGGACGCGACCTCGGAGCGCGGCGAGCAGGGACCAGCCGTGGTTCGAGAGCAGGACGACGCCCGCGTCCACGGAGGGCGCCAGGCCGATGAAGCCGACATACCCGCCCATCACCGATGAGCACCACGCCACGGTGTGGCCACGAAGCTGGGAGATGGACCAGCCGAGTCCCATGCGCACGGGGCCGCCTTCAGTGCGCGGAAGCAGAGACATCTTCAGGGGGCGTGAGAGGGACTCGTCGGCGCGGCTGAGGCTCGCGTCGAGGAAGCGCAGCAGGTCCGGCACGGTGGAGTGGAGCGCACCCGCACCCGGCAGTGCTGGGAAGGTCCAGGCGGGCACGGGCCGGCCGCGCGCGGTGTGGCCGGGGAGCAGGCGAGGCGCCAGTTCGTCCGTCACGCGTGCCGAGGTGTCGCTGAGCTTCAGGGGTGTGAAGAGCAGGTCGCGCAGCGCGTGCCCGTAGTTGAGTCCCGCGCGTCGGGAGAGCGCGTGGCCCAGGACGCCCATGCCGAGCAGGGACTCGGAGACGGGGCGTGGAGGGGGGAGT
>NZ_JABUMQ010000521.1:0-4603 GCF_013336645.1 Myxococcus sp. CA039A
GCCTTGCTTCGGGGGGAGGGGGTGTTGGAGAAAGGGCGCGGGTTGTTCCCACCAGGGATGGTTCCGCATGTTTCCCGGCTTGTGGCTGTCGTTGCTCCTGACGCAGACGTCCGCGCCCTCGCTCCACTACACCGCCGAAAAGGTGAAGGAGGGGCAGCAGCGCACGCCGGAGCAATTCGCCTTCACGACCTGGGAGCCGTCCTGCGAACTGGAGACATTGTTCGTGGGGGTGGATGAGGCGAACCTCCGGAAGGAGCCCTCGACGGAGGCGGCGGTGGTCGCCGTGCTGCCCCTGGGCGCGGCCGTGCGAGTGCAGGAGCGTGGCACGGCGCGTCTGAAGGTGGGGGAGTACGTCAACCACTGGTACTCGGTGGAGCATGTGGACACGAAGGGCACCGCGGAGAAGGCGGACGACTCGGTCTTGCGGGGCTGGCTCTTCGGCAACACGCTGACGCCCTTCCGGTTCGAGGAGGACTTCGACGGGGACGGAGAGAAGGAGGTCGCCACGGTGGTGATGAGTGGGGACTTCAAGATTCGCGTCCGGGTCCTGGAGCCGAAGCTGAAGCCTCCCTTCCGAGTCAGCAGCGTGGACGCCAGGCCCGCGGGGGAGAACTGGCGCCAGGTCAGTGGCGGACCGGCGGCGGTGACACTCGTTCCCTCGAAGACCGCGGGAGTCGTCCTGCTGCGGGTGGACTCCACCCCCGAGGAGTGTGGCGAATACAGCACCACGTACGTGAGCTACACCGTGCCAGGGAACAAGAAGGGTGTCCTGGGCACGGCGAAGCTGGCGCTGTTGCTGGAGGGCGTGTCGGAGGCTCCCGGTGTCTCCCGATACGAGGTCTCCTTCCAGGCGCGGAAGAAGGAACTCACGATGGTGAGGACCGATGAGCAGGAGGATGAGTCCGGCAATGTGCTGACGACGAAGGCCCAGACGCGCTACCAGCTCAAGGACGGCGTCTATTCCGAGCTGACGCCGGCGGACTCCTCCGTGGCGGAGTCGAAGCCCTGACGGACGACGAGTCCCCGTCACGAAGGGACTCGTCGCCGAGCGTCAGTGCGTCGCGGGGACTGGACTCAGGGGCGTGAAGCCCAGCTCGTAGCCGATGTCCACGTTGGAGATAACCAACGGACACCAGAAATTCGGGTGGGTGAGCCGGGCCTTCCAGCAGAGCTGAGAACCTCCGGACGGCGGAAGGCTCATCACGGCTTCGTTCTGTCCGGGCTCGAAGGGCACATTCAACCAGGTGGGCGCGGGATTCGTCTGGCAGCTCCCATTCGCGCACACGTTGCAGTCCGAGGCGACGGCGTACGTGATGCCGAAGGTGCTCGCTGATTGCTGGCACTCCAGGGGAGCCCAGTCGGTCTTGCGAACGCGCAGGCGGGAGATGGCGCACTGGCCATCCAGGGCGGGGCTGATGACGTTGGAGCGGACGTTGCCTGGCACGCGAGTGGCCTGAAGGAGGAGCACCACGTTCGTGAAGTCCCGATCGCCTCCTCCGTTGAGGTCCTCGATGCCGAGGATCCAGTTGCCCGGGCTCGTGGTCACCGCTTGCACCTGGAAGTGCGGCATGTTGCCGTTGCTGACCTTGGGCACCCAGCTTCGCGCCTTCGGCAGGACGAGGTTTCCATAGGCGGGCGTCCCGAGCAGGTTGTGGGAGGTCTCTTGGAGCCAACCACAGAGCGGCTGGCTGGTGGAGGTATCGGGGCAGGTGTAGTCCATGGGCCTGATGGGATTGCAGCGCGGGTCACGCGCACAACCCAGGTTGTACTGGGCCACCGGAGAGGTTCCGCGGGCATCCTGATCCAGGTTCCAACCCGGCTTCGAGAAGAAGACGGACGTGGAGGTCTTCAGGTGCAGGCTGCACCGGCCATCTATCGCCTTCATCAGGCAGGGATACACCGTGCCGTCACCGTTCGGGTCGTGGGTGGCGTCGTAATAGGTGATGAGGAAGAAGACGATCTCCCGTCCCGCCTGGATGCGCCCCAGCTTCACGGTGCGGTCGGCCGGAGTGATGCCAGGGTCCGGGTTGGTGGTCCGAAGCACTCCGTCCGGCGTGTACGCGGAGGTGTCGTAGTCGGGAAGGCCGTCCTCGAAGAACTCGCTCCGGTCTTGGACCGGGCCCAGTTGCTTGAAGGTGGTCCTGTTGGAGTCATCGTCAGTCAACAGGAAGGCCAGATGCCCGAGTCCCATGTTGGCATTCGCGGGCGCCGCGGGCTCGAGCAGATTGGGGATGCGCGCGAAGAGGCCTCCGTCCGAGAAACCGGTGGCTGGAGTCTGCGCGACAGCGAGTGCGCCGACGACATCCACGGGGATGAGGTTGTTTGTCTGTCCCGGTCGGGCGTCCGCGAGCAGGACATCGGGCGAGAAGACCGGGTTGCAGGTTCTGTCCATCGCCAGTTCCGGCTGGCTGAGGAAGCCATTGACCGAGAGGAAGGGTTGGGAGCACCGGCGAGTCGTGCCGATGTAGGGCCGTGATGCATGGAAGCCGGACGGAGGCGCGAGGTTGTAGATGTCCTCGTGGAGGTCGGTGATGCCGTTGTTGTTGGCGTCGCTCAGGAAGTCGTCGCCGGAGTATTCGGGGGTCCCGCGGGTGTCGACATAGCCGCGCGCGATGAGGTCGTCGTAGTACATCCAGCCCAGCGAATGGGATGCCAGGGCGTCGGTGCTCAGGAAGGACAGGGACAGCTCGACGTCCGAGGCGAACATCATTCTTTCGCCGCCGAAGACGGAGAGGAGCGGCTCCGGATAATTCAGCGCCGAGTTCGATAGGAGGGACACGTTGTCGAGAGACTGGAACTGGCCTTCCGCGAAAGGGGGCTGGTGGTCGTCGTTGAGGGTGGGGCCCACATGGAAGGAGAAGTCCACTTCGGAGGAGAGGCCCTGTGCGTTGGTGACGGTGACCTTCACGGGGGCGCTGCCGGGGATGATGCAGTCCGGGGCGGTCCAGGTGATTTCGCTGCTGTCCTCGCCGTTCAGCTGGGTGCTCAGCTCTCCCATGCTGGCGGTCCAGGTGAAGTTGATTCGACCGCCCTGGGGATCACGTGCCCTCACCACCAACCGCGCGGTGCCGCGCGAGGGCACGACGGACTGGGACTGGCTGCTACCGAGAATCAGGGGCGGTGGCGGGGTCCTCGCGGCGGCTGCCTGGGTGCCCGTGGCCAGCAGTGCCAGCATGACGACGAAAGCCAGGCTTCGTGGAGCTTGAGTTGGAATCAATGACAAGACAATCCCCCTCGGATTGACGGTTGATGGATGCTGCCCCCGTGCTGAATCCAGCCTTCCGAGGGCGCGCTCATGGACGCCGGAGCGTGCACCGACTGACGGTGCGCGCTCACGCCGCGATGCCACGCTTTCTCCGGGGGGTATGGGTCGAATCAGAACCGGCCGACGAGCCCCGCGAAGCCGCCATCCCTCGACGCGCCCACGGTGGGGGCGACCAGGAGCCCCTCGTCTCGCCGCGGACTTCGCGCGGAGAGCCCACCCCCGCTGAATCGGTGCGACAGCTCGTTGAGCAGGAGCGCGCCCACGGTGGGAATCAGCAGGCTGAGCACGATGTGCGTGCCTCCCTCCGTCACAAGCGGTTCGCCCGGCGCGTTGTCCCCCGTCATCAGGGCCACGACCACCGTGCCGAGCCCGCCGCCCAGCACGCTGAGCGCGAAGTCGCCGTTGCTCCCGAGGGCCCGGCCCGTGGCGAAGACCCCGATGCCCGAGCCGCCAGCCATGCCGATGAAGATGGGAACCAGGCTTTGTCCGCAGTGGATGGTGGCGGGGAAGGAGCCGCAGCTCGTGAGCCTGCCCATGGAGAAGAGCCCGCCAATGGTTCCACCCGCGGCGCCGCCCAGAAGCGTCCCCGCGAGTCGGACGCGGGTGTCCATGGGCGTGGAGGCGCCTCGCACGCCGCTCGGGTTGTCTTCATTCGCCGAGGTGAGGGGAGGGGGACTAGGCCTTCCTGGGCGAAGGACGTGAAGGACAGCAACGCGACGACGAACAGCGTTGGGAGACGCGCGGTCATGGCAGACACCCAAAGCTCGTGCGCCCGGCCGGGCACTTCACTTCAGGGTGGGGTGTGGGAATGGCCAGGAATGACATGCGCGAGTGGCCCGAGTCCGCGCATGACTGGCGAGGCCACGATAGCCGAACGCCAGCTGGCCGACGCAAGTGACCGGTGGTCTCAGCCTCGCTAGAACCTGCCAGCGACTCCACCCATCAGCCCGCCGTGAGGCGTCACCCGGAAGGTGAACGCGGGCAGCGGCGCACCCTGGTTGCGTGCCTGGGAAAAGCGAGACACCGCGGGCGGCTCTGAGCGGGAGAGCTCATAACCCAGCATGGCGCCGATGGGAGGAAGGGCCAGGAGGGTGATGATTCCGAAGGCGTCTGCCCCTTCGTTGGCGAAGAACCCCAGCGCGCCCGCGCCAGTGCCCGCCAGCCCGCCCACCACGGTCGCCAGGAGCGACCCGCGCCCCCTCATCACGCTTCCGGCCGCGTAGGTCCCCATCGCCGAGCCCAGCGCCATGCCCGCGAAGCCCGCGACGATGGGGAGGGCGCAATCCTCGTCGATGAACGCGCAGTCCCCCACGAGGGTTCCTCCGAGCAGTGCCAGGA
>NZ_JABUMQ010000522.1:0-4584 GCF_013336645.1 Myxococcus sp. CA039A
GGAGGGCAGGACGCCGCGGCGGGACTGCTGCGGCTGTTGGACGGACCGGACCCGTCGGTGGCGCGCTCGGCGGCGAGCGCCCTGGCGGAGCTGGGGGCGGACGCGGACGAGCAGATTCTGCAGGCGCTCCAGGACGGAGACAGCGCCCGGCGCAGGGTGCTGCTGCCCCTGGTGGGGCGCCGCGCGTCGGCGGTGCCGGAGGTGATGGCGTGTCTGGAGGACCGGGAGGCGTCCGTGCGCGCGCTGGCGGCGGACACCCTGTCGCGCATCGGTGACACGTCCGCGGTGCCCGTGCTCTTCCAGCGCCTGATGGATGACGACGCGCGCGTGGTGCAGGCCGCCACGGGCGCCATCCAGTCGCTGGGCAGCGAGCAGACGGAGACGCTGGCGCTCCACGCGGCGCGCTCCGCGGACCCCCGTCTGCGCCGCGCGGCGCTGCGCATCATCTCCTACTTCGGTTATCCCCGAGGGCTGGAGGTGCTGCTGTCCGCGATGCGCGACTCGGACGAGCGGCTGCGCGACGCGGCCATCTTCGGCCTGCCCTTCATCGAGGACCCGCGCGCGGTGGACGCGCTGCTGGCGGCGGCCACCCACGAATCGGAGCGCACGCGCGCCGCGGCCATGCGCGCGCTGGGGCAGACGGAGAAGGAGGCCCGCATCACCTCCACGCTGCTCGGCGGCCTCAACGACAGGGACGCGTGGGTGCGCTACTACGCGTGCCAGTCCCTGGGGAAGCTGAACGAGGAAGCCGCCGCGGATGCGATTGTCGCGCTGGCGGACGACGACGCGGGGCAGGTGCGCGTGGCGGTGGTGGACGCGCTGGCGCACATGCACACGGAGAGCGCGATGACGGCGCTGCGCCGCGCGGCGGCCAGCACCGACGCGGACGTGCGGCGCGCGGCGCTGCTGGGGCTGGGCGTGGCCCGGCGTCAGGACGCGCTGCCGGTGTTGCTGGAGGCCTCCTCGTCGGAGGATGCCGCCACGCGCCTGGTCGCGCTGTCCGCCGTGGCCGAATACGAGGCGCCGGAGACGCTGCCCGCGCTGTTGCATGCGGCCAGTGACAGGGATGACAGCGTGCGCAGCGCGGCGGTGGGGTTCCTCGCCACGCGCCCGGGTGTCCCCGCCACCCAGGCCCTGGTGTCGCTCCTGGGGGACCTGACGGTGCGCGAGCGGGTGGTGAGCGCGCTGGCGCTGCCCATGGAGGGGCGGCTGCCCGGCCTGCTCGCGGCGCTGGACGTGGCGGACGAGGTGACCGCGCCCCTGCTGGTCGCGGCCCTGGCGCGCATGCGCCGGGCGGACGCACGCGCCGCGCTGGTGCAGGCGTTGGAGACCTCCAGCGCCGCGGCCCGCCGCGCCGTCGTGCCCGCCGTGGGCGCGCTGGGAACCCTGGAGGCACGCGACGCGCTGGAGCGCGCCTCCCTGCGCGACGAGGACCCTGAAGTCCGGCGGGCCTGCCTCGTGGCCCTGGGGAAGTGACAAGGACGTCATGCCTTCCCTGCCGATGTCCCCCCAGGTCTTCGCCATCCTCACCGCGCTCATCGAGCAGCGCGCGGGGTTGCACTATGCGGCGGAGGACCGCGAGCTGTTGTCCGACAAGGTGTCGGACCGGGCGCAGGAAGCGGGCTTCGACTCGCTGCTCGACTACTACTACTTCCTCCGGTACGACCCGGCGGGCTCGGCCGCGTTGGATTCCCTCGTGGACTCGCTGCTCGTGCACGAGACGTATTTCTTCCGGGAGGCGCAGCCGTTGTCGGTGCTGGTGGAGGACGTGCTCCTGCCCAGGGTGCGCGCCGGCCAGAAGCCCCGCGTGTGGTGCGCGGCCTGCTCCACCGGCGAGGAGCCCTTGACGCTGGCGATGATGCTGGCGGACCGGGGTGTGCTCTCCGGCGTGGAGTTGCTGGCCAGTGACTTGAGCACCCGGGCGCTGGAGCGCGCTCGCACCGGCGAGCACAACCTGCGCTCCATGCGCGCCTTGCCGCCCGGAGTGGAGGGGCGCTGGCTGGAGCAGGTGGACGGACGGGCCCGGCCGAAGCAGGAGCTGGTGGACGCGGTGGAGTGGCGCCGCATCAACCTGGTGGATGAGGGGGCGGTGGCGAAGCTGGGCCAGTTCGACGCCATCCTCTGCCGCAATGTCCTCATCTACTTCCAGGATGAGACGGCGCGCCGGGTGGTGGCGTCGCTCACCCAGGCGCTGAAGCCCGGAGGCCAGTTGGTGGTGGGCACCTCCGAGTCGCTGCTGCGCTTCGGCACCGCGCTCTCCTGTGAGGAGCGGCGCGGCGTATTCTTCTATGGCAAGGCGGGCGCATGACGGCCGTGACTCCTGTTCGCGTCCTGGTGGTGGACGACTCGGCCTTCGCGCGCAAGGTGCTGCGCCAGGTGCTCTCCAACGCGCAGGGCATCGAAGTGGTGGACACCGCGCGCGACGGTCTGGACGCGCTGGAGAAGGTGGCGGAGCTCACGCCCGACGTCCTCACGCTGGACCTGGTCATGCCGGGGCTGGACGGGCTCGGCGTGCTGCGCGCCCTGGACTCCATGCCGGCCGCTCCCCGCGTCGTCGTGGTCAGCAGCGCGGGCGAGGAGAGCGAGCTGGCGGTGTCCGCCCTCCAGGCCGGCGCGGTGGAGCTGGTGCACAAGCCCTCCGCGCTCGCCACGGACCGGCTCTACGAGCTGGGCGCGGAGCTGGTGGAGAAGGTGCGCATCGCCGCTCGCGCCGTGCCGCACCCGCCGCGTGGGGTGGCTCAGGCCACGGCTGCTTCGACTTCTCCGGCGGAGGTGTTCGGGCCGGCGCGCAACCTGGTGGTGGTGGGCACGTCCACCGGCGGTCCCCAGGCCCTCACGCGGCTGTTGTCGGCGCTGCCGGCGGACTTCCCCGCGCCCATGGCGCTCGCGCTGCACATCCCCCCGGGGTACACGGAGGCGGTCGCCCGCCGGCTGGACTCGCTGTGCGCGCTGGAGGTGCGCGAGGCGGAGGACGGGATGGAGATGCGCCCCGGCCGCGTCGTGCTCGCGCGTGCGGGCCAGCACCTCAAAATCGAGCGGCACGGCGCGCTCACCGTGGGTCGCGTGGACCGGCACCCGGTGCAGATGCCGCATCACCCTTCCGTGGACGTCCTCTTCGAGAGCGCGGCCCGCACGTGGGGCCGTGACACGGTGGGGCTGGTGCTCACCGGTATGGGCGACGACGGCCGGGAGGGCGCGCGCGCCATCCGCGCGGCGGGCGGCTCCATCCTCACCGAGTCCGAGTCCTCCTGTGTCGTCTACGGCATGCCTCGCGCCGTGGACGAAGCGGGCCTCGCCACCGCCAGTGCGCCCCTGGAGGGAATGGTGGCGTTGCTGCTCACTCAGCTCCGCTGACTTCGGGAAAAAACGGGTGGGGTGTCCGTCGCCCGCACCCCTACATGGTGAGGAAGCAGGCAGCCTTGCCCTGGAGGGGGAGCGATAGTTTTGGTTCTGCACGGACGCGTAAGGCAGACTGCCGGCCATGCTCCGTTACAGCGCCGACATCCGCACCCTTCTCTGGTGCCTGGCGATGCCCGTGGTGGCCCTCTCGATGTACGCGGCCCCCTCGCTCATCCCCTACCTGTGCCCGCTCGCGTGCTACCTGGCGCTGTCCGCGGGCGTCATCGCCCACAACCACAACCACAGCCCCACCTTCCGCAACCGGAAGATGAATGAGGCGATGGGCATGTGGCTGTCGTTGTTCTACGGCTACCCCACCTTCGTGTGGATTCCGACGCACAACCTCAACCACCACAAGTTCGTGAACAAGGCGGGCGACGCCACCATCACCTGGCGCTACTCGAAGAAGCACAACTTCCTCGTCGCCTTCCTGTTCCCCTTCGTCTCCACGTACTGGCAGCAGGAGCCGACGAAGGCCTTCATCGAGAAGGCGCGCACGCGCAACCGCGCCCTGTTCCGGCAAATCGTCCTCCAGTACATCGTCTGGGGCGGCACGCACGCGGCGCTCGTCGCGCTGGCCATTTATATGCACGGCGTGGCGGGCGGCCTGCGCATCTGGGCCTTCGCGTTCCTGATTCCGGCCTTCTTCTCGCTGTGGACCATCATGTTCTTCAACTACATCCAGCACGTCCACTCGGACCCCTGGAGCGAGCACGACCACAGCCGCAGCTTCACCGGCCGCCTCATCAACTTCTTCCTCTTCAACAACGGCCTGCACGCCGTCCACCACGAGACGCCGGGCCTGCACTGGAGCCTCCTGCCGGAGGCGCACGCCAAAATCGCGGCGGACATCGACCCGGAGCTCAAGCCCGTCAGCTTCTTCGGCTGGTGCTTCCGCTCCTACGTGCTGGCGCCCATCTTCCCCCGCTTTGGCACCAAGCAGGTGGGCCGCGCCCCGTATGACCCGCCCGCGGGCGGCACCGTCGACGTGTCCTTCGGCGACGAGCTGCAGGCCGTCGACTCGGGCGTCAACGTCGCTCGCGTCTGACGCACCCGCACACGCGGGCCTCGTGTGGGTGTCTCTGTCCTGTATTTCCCATCTCTCCCTGGAATCTGACCAGGGGGAGTATTCGCCATGTGGCTGATTCTCGTATCTCGCGGTCAGAGGTACGGGCGGGCTGGGGG
>NZ_JABUMQ010000523.1:0-4584 GCF_013336645.1 Myxococcus sp. CA039A
CACCCAGACAGGATATCCCCCCTGCCCCACCGCCACCGTCCTCCAGTCCTGGCTTTCTGAAGTCAGGTGATAGCTGACCACATCCCTCAGCGTGCCACCACACGACAGCGGCTCATCGCTCACGCCATTGCTGCAGTTGTTGTCGATGGCGTCACACACCTCCGTGAGGCCCAACTTCGCTCCGGGGTCCGCGTCATCGCAATCCGTGTGGAGGTTCTCCACGTGGCCTTGTTGGGGCGTCTCGTTCGCACAGACTTCGTCCACCGTCGCGTTCTGGTCTCCGTCTCCGTCATGGTCACGGTCGGGGTAGAACAACCTCGGTGGCCTCGCGTTGCACTCCACATCCGACTGGCCCGAATTGCAGACCCACGTCCCAGCGCAGCTCACACCGGAGAGGGTGCACGACGTGTTCTTCGTCGGAAACGCCTCATCCGCGTTCCCGTCGCAGTTGTTGTCCGCGCTGTCGCACAACTCCGCCTTGCCTGGGGTTACGGCCGGATCATGGTCCCTGCAGTCCCCGCCAGTGGTCGCGTACCCCCACACACCGCTCGTCGGCACGCAGTGCTGAATGGCCTCCCCACCAACCCCGTCGTCGTCTGCATCACGGAACATCGCAATTCGGGTCAAACCCTCATCAGCCCCACCGACGCAGTTGTTGTCCTTGTCGTCGCAGATCTCCGGCTGCGAGGGGTTCTTCATGGAGTCGCTGTCGTCGCAGTCCGTGCCGCCACTCCCATTGGCAACAAACCCATCATTGTCCCCGTCAGGAGTAGCAAGCTGCACGGTGCGCTCCGGCTTACGGCCCTCACCCGACAGGTCGACGGACAGCCTTTCCTGAGCCACCACATGGCCCTCGCAGCTCTGCTCCCGCGCGGTGATGATCACCCGCACCTTCGTGCCCCATCCTTCCCGACGGAGCACTCTCCACTCCAGCGGTGGCGTCATCCCCACGAGTTGCTGGCCCGAGATGGACTCCTCCGCGAAGAGCATGGCGTTCGCTTCATCCTGGGTCTGCATCACGATGCAGCCCTTCGTGAAGCCCGGCGAATAGTCGACCTTGATGCGAACGCCTCTTTCGGCCTCGAGATCCTCGAGGCTCGGCACGGAACAGCCTCCAAGCACCAGCAGGCTCACGACGACCAGGCTTCCCATGCGGCTCATCGCGCACCTCCCTCGGCCACGGTCGCTTCGGAAGAGTCCATCAAGAGCCACGTCGCCAGCGCTCCCACCGCGGCAGCCGTCGCGGCGCCAAAGAGGATGTTCGCTGTCTGCGCACTGCTCTGTGCCCGTGAATGGTGGGACTCAAGGTCCTCCTGGAGCTGGGCGGACCGCGCATCGTCGATCTGGCTGCGCGACGACAGGCCGAACACCGTGCCCACTCCACCCGCCGCGACTCCCGCGCCCAGCAACGCCCAGCTCACCACTGGCACCCGTCGTCCTGCGACGCGCACACCCTGAGAGGCTCGCGCCGACTCTTCCACGACGCCTGGTGCCCACGCTTCCGGGACTCCGTCCTCCTTGCTGGGAGGAATCAGGTGAGTCGCGGCGACCTCGGTCTCCTTGGACAGGGGCTTCGCGTCCGCTGGCGCGACCTCCACCGCCGCTGCAGTGGGCGCTGTCGGCGAATCCGCGCGTCGACCGGCCACTGACGCGCGGACCTTGGTGCGCTGCGTCTCGAACTCACGACTCACCTTGGGCGAGACGTGCAAGGGAAGCTGGATATCGAGCTGGCGTTGGAGCGCCTCGCGGAAGTCCTTGCGCGCCGCCTCCCACCTTCCCATGTCCGCTTGGACAATGCCTCGCAGCAGGGAGAGGGAGACCGCTTCGTCAGGACCATGCGGCAGTCGACTGGCGTGCTTCAGTCGCTCCAGCGCTCGCTCGTATTCGAGATCCTCGTAGAGACGGATGGCCTCTGTGATTTGACGTTGGACCTCACCTTCGGCCCCGTGCGCGCTCAGCGGCATCGCCACTGACACGCAAACGAAGACCGCCAGGCATTCCCCCCACAGGCATGACTTGGACATGCCTGGACTCTAAGTCCAAACAGAGCTCTCCAGAAAATCCAGACAGGACTTTCCTGTCCAGGTCACCACGCTCCGGCCATTCAGGCCCGAAGCGTGGTGGAGACCGCGAGAGACGACTACGGCTCCGGGTAGTGGAACACCCGGCCGTCCTCACCAACGATCCACAGGTGTCCAGCGTCCGTGATGGCGATGTCGTTCAACGGCACATTCGCCAGGCTCCCGGTCAGGTCCGGCCCCTTGGCCCAGCCATACGGCGTCAGCCGGTGCAGCTTGCCGCCAGTTCCACCCGTGCGCTTGTCCACCATGTAGCACTGCTCGTTCAGCGGGTTCTGTGCGTTCAGCGTGTCATAACGCATCACCACGCTGGTGAAGTCGAACTCCGACGGGGCGTCTGTCTTGTCCCATGTCGTCGCGCCGTTCCAACGCCACACGGCCCCGTCATCACCCACTGCACAGGCTTTGTCCGCGTCTCCCATCCACACCGCGATGGCCTTGCCATCCACGTTGGTGGGATTGGACGTGTGCGCTGTTGGGGTCCCAGTCGGGGTCGTCCCAGTCGTCACGGCGTAGGACACGAACCGCTGCCTGTCGGGCCCCGTGCTGCCTCCCACCGCGAGCATGAAGTCCTCTCGCAGGGCATGCAGGCCGTAGAGGTTGTTGCTGTTGTCGTTCAACTCGGTGAATGGATTGCCAGCGCCACCCACCACCCACCTGTACAGACGCCCATTCGTGTCGGACAGGTAGACGGTCGTCACCCCTCCGGACTCGAAGCCCACAATTCCCGTGATGTTCTGAGTGGTGGGCAAAGTCCCCGGCCCACAGGCGGCACTCGTCCCTGCATGCTTCGCCACCCATCCTCCCTCGCCGCCCAGGAGCACAGCGCCGGTGGAGTCCACCCAGGAGACCGTCCAGTTGTGGTCCCCACAGTGGTTCGTGTTGAGCGGAGGGCTCCCGTCAGGGGGGGTCGGATTCGCGGTGTCCCCGAAGCTGTAGCTCTCGAACTTCTGGTTTGCCGCCTTGCGCACCGCCAGTTTGCCGCCTCGGCCTGCCACCCAGACTGGATATCCTCCCTGTCCCACCGCCACCGTCCTCCAATCCTGGCTGTCTGAAGTCAGGTGATAGCTGGCCACATCCCTTAGCGTGCCACCACACGACAGCGGCTCGTCGCTCACGCCCGCGTTGCAGTTGTTGTCGATGGCGTCACACACCTCCGCGAGGCCCGAGTTGGCCGCGGGGTCCACGTCATCGCAGTCTCCGTGGAGGTTCTCCACGTGGCCCAGTTGGGGCGTCTCGTTCGCGCAGACTTCGTCCACCGTCGCGTTCTGGTCTCCGTCTCCGTCACCGTCACGGTCGGGGTAGAACAACCTCGGCGCCCTCGCGTTGCACTCCACGGCCGACTGGGCCGCATTGCAGACCCACGTCCCAGCGCAGCTCACACCGGAGAGATTGCACGCCGTATTCTTCGTCGGAAACGCCTCATCCGGGTTCCCGTCGCAGTTGTTGTCCGCGCCATCGCACAACTCCGTCTTGCCCGGCGTGTTGTTGCCGTTGGCGTCGTTGCAGTCGAAGTCCTCGTTCTGAATCCGTTGACGATAGGAGGCGTCAGGCCGACCGCACTGGACCTTGACTGTGAGCGCGCCAAGCGAACCATCCTGGTCGCCGTCTTGGTACCAGTTCTTGTCATTGCCCTCGTCCACGACCAGGTCGCAGTTGTTGTCCTTGTCATCGCAAACGTCCGGCTTACCCGGGGCGATGGCAGTATCTCCGTCCCCGCAGTCACCGCCAACAGTTGCATAACCAGTGACACCGGCTGCCGGCACGCAGTGACTAATCGATGCGTTACCAAACCCATCTCCATCCCCATCAAGGAACATGGGCACTTTGGGGAGCCCCTCATCAGCCTCTTGACCGACGCAGTTGTTGTCCTTGTTGTCGCAGATCTCCGCCTGCCCGGGGTTCCTCATGGCGTCGGCGTCGTCGCAGTCCGTTCCCTTCTTGTCGCCGGCCATGGAAACGAAACCGTCGTCGTCCGCATCGACGGTCACAAGCGTCAACGCGGCCATGTCCTTGACGTCTTCGCTGGGGAATTCGAACACCCTCTCAGCGATATCGACCTGCTGGCCAACAACGGCCAACGGCTCTTCGGTTCCAGCGCACGGTCTCTCGTACGCGGTGACTGTCACCTTGAACTTGTTGCTCCAGCCGTCCTTCTTGACCACGGCCACCGTCAAGATGGGGGACGGAACTTCCGAAGTGGCCGTCGCCCGCTGCTTCGGAGCAACGACCTCCTCCAGCTTCAAGTCCGTGTTCGCATCATCCTGGACGACGACTTTGAAACACCCCTTCTGAAATCCAGAGGTGTACTCAACGGGGATTCGGACCGCCGCCTGCTCCTTCGACTTGGAGCACGCGAGGACCAGCAAAGGGAGCAGGCACAAGGCAAGGCGACGCATGGGGCGCACTCTACCGCAGCCTCCCCCCCGCTCGCGCTCCCCTCTTGCTTCCCGCCCCCTCGCCCTCACCCCTCTCGGAAAACTCCGGCCCGGCCGTCCAGGCACAC
>NZ_JABUMQ010000524.1:0-4571 GCF_013336645.1 Myxococcus sp. CA039A
GGGCGACGGCCATTGGCGTGTCCCTGTTCACCGACGCCCGGCTGAGTCTGGCCAGGCTCATCCCCATCGAAGCGCACGAAATCTTCGACTACGTCCACGGCACGGCGGCGGTCCTGGCGCCCTTCGTGCTGGGGTATGCCCGGAAGCACCCCGTCGTCGCCACGGTGCACGTGCTGCTGGGGCTGTCGTCGCTGGCGGTGGCGCTGGTGACGGACTACCGCTGCCAGACGGGCATGCACCTGGGCGGGGAGCTGCGCACGGACCCGGAAGGCATTGGCGCATGAAAGCGAAGCGGCGGGGCCCCCCACTGTGAGGGCACCCCGCCGCTTCAATCACTTCAGGCGTGCGAGTGGACGGCTCAGGCCGTCTTCACGGCGGCCTGGGGCTTCGCGTCGGAGGACGACGCGCCGCTGTTGCCGCTGACGCTCTGGATGCGCATCCCGTAGAAGCTGCGGTAGACGAACACCGTCGACAGGACGAAGAACACCACGGAGAAGACGCGGGTGAGGTTGCCCTGGCCCGCGGCCTCCAGCTCCACCGCCAGCTCCACGGCGAGCAGGCCGAAGAGGGTGGTGAACTTGATGACCGGGTTGAGCGCCACGGAGGACGTGTCCTTGAACGGGTCGCCGACGGTGTCACCGACGACGCAGGCCGCGTGCAGCTCCGTGCCCTTGGCCTTCAGCTCCACTTCCACCAGCTTCTTCGCGTTGTCCCAGGCGCCACCGGCGTTGGCCATGAAGACGGCCTGGTAGAGGCCGAAGATGGCGATGGAGATGAGGTAGCCCACGAAGAAGTACGGCTCCAGGCAGGCGAACGCGAGCGTGCTGAAGAAGATGGCGAGGAAGATGTTGATCATCCCCTTCTGCGCGTACTGGGTGCAGATTTCGACGACCTTCTTGGAGTCGGCCACGCTGGCCTTCTCCACGCCCTCCAGCTTGATGTTGGCCTTGATGAACTCCACCGCGCGGTAGGCGCCGGTGGACACCGCCTGCATGGACGCGCCGGAGAACCAGTAGATGATGGCGCCGCCGGTGATGAGGCCCAGGAGGAACGGGGCGTGCAGCAGCGAGAGGAACTGCGTCTTCTCGGTGTTGAGCTGGCCGTTGGTGATGCCGACGAGCAGCACGATGATGGAGAAAATCATCGTGGTGGCGCCGACGACGGCCGTGCCGATGAGCACCGGCTTGGCGGTGGCCTTGAAGGTGTTGCCCGCGCCGTCGTTCTCCTCGAGGAACTGCTTGCCCTTCTCGAAGTCGAGGTCGAAGCCGAAGTCGCGCTTCACCTCCGCCTTCACGTCGGGGACGTTCTCGATGAGCGACAGCTCGTAGACGCTCTGCGCGTTGTCCGTCACCGGGCCGTAGGAGTCCACGGCGATGGTGACCGGACCCATGCCCAGGAAGCCGAAGGCGACGAGGCCGAAGGCGAACACGGGGGCTGCAATCATCAACTGGCCCACGTCCGCGCCGGGCACGCCGGAGCCGCTGAACCAGAACGCCAGGCCCATCAGGCCGGCGATGATGAGACCCATCCAGTACGCGGAGAAGTTACCCGCGACCAGACCGGAGATGACGTTCAGGGACGCGCCACCCTCGCGGCTGGCCGTGACGACCTCGCGAACGTGACGGCTCTCCGTGGAGGTGAAGACCTTGATGGCCTCCGGGATGATGGCGCCCGCCAGCGTGCCGCAGCTGATGATGAGCGACAGCTTCCACCACAGCGTCGGGTCGCCGTTCAGGGTGGGGATGAGCAGGTAGCTGACCAGGAAGGTCAGCGCCACGGAGATGAGCGACGTCACCCACACCAGCGCGGTGAGCGGGTGCTCGAAGTTCATGTGGTCCGCGTTCTTGTACTTGGCGGACTGGTACAGGTTGTTCAGGCCGTAGGCGGCCAGCGACGCGAGCACCATCACGATGCGCATCACGAAAATCCAGACCAGCAGCTCGACGCGGAATCCCTCGCCCACGGCCAGCAGGATGAAGGTGATGAGCGCCACGCCCGTCACGCCGTAGGTCTCGAAGCCGTCCGCCGAGGGGCCCACGCTGTCGCCGGCGTTGTCGCCGGTGCAGTCCGCGATGACGCCCGGGTTGCGCGCGTCGTCTTCCTTGATTTTGAAGACAATCTTCATCAGGTCGGACCCGATGTCGGCGATCTTCGTGAAGATGCCGCCGGCGATGCGCAGCGCGGAGGCGCCCAGCGACTCGCCGATGGCGAAGCCGATGAAGCATGCGCCCGCGAAGTCCGCCGGGATGAAGAGCAGGATGGCGAGCATCAGCAACAGCTCGGTGCTGATGAGCACCATGCCGATGGACATACCCGCCTGCAGCGGAATGGCGTACGTGGGGTAGGGCTTGCCTCGCAAGCTGGCGAAGGCGGTGCGGCTGTTGGCGAACGTGTTGACGCGGATGCCGAACCACGCGACGCCACACGAGCCGGCGATGCCCACGAGGCTCGCCACCAGGATGATGACCACGCGGTCCACGCCCATGTGACGCAGGAACCCGAAGTAACCCACCATCACCACGGCGATGAGCGCCCACAGCACGGCAATGAACTTCAACTGCGTCATCAGGTACGTCTTGCACGTCTCATAGATGAGCTCGGAAATCTCGAGCATCGCCCGGTGCACGGGCAGGTTCTTGAGCGAGGCGTACTGCATGAAACCGAACACCAGTCCGATAACGCAGACCGCGATGCCGGAGAGCAACAGTTGGTGCCCGTTGATGCTGCCGCCAAAGAATGACTTGGAGGCGAAGTCAGGGAGAACGAGGTCCGCCTCACTGGCGTGGGCGACGCTGGATGCGAACACCGTCAGCAGCCCGAGGGCCCTGGCGGCGACACCAGTGACGCCCCTACGCAGGGCGTCCATCCGTGGAACAGTGCGTGTCATGGGGGTGCAACTCCTCACAGAGGCTCGTCCAAAGCGCGGCCCACAACGCCGCGCCCCGGAGTGAACAGGGAGTGGTGTCGAGGGGTTGGCCGCCTGCGAGCGAAGTTGCCGCGCGCCGACGCTTCAGCACAGCCTCGCCCTTCAGGGTGCAACGTCACACGCCTGAAGGCGGGCTCGCGAATAGCATGGACAGGCGCTGAAAGTCGAATTCCGGGGTGTGTTTGTCCACAACCTGATCCAACTATGAGGGGGGCTGGGGGCCCCGCAACCCGTCAGGTGGTGTGTGTATGTCAGGGGCGCAGACTGAACAGAAAGCCATCCTGGGGATGCGGGTAAGGGGTTCCCACAGGTTGGGCGCGCCGCAGCGCGACAGCGACCAGGGTATTGCCAGATCCATCCACTGACACCGAGCGGGCTGTCGGGGGGAGGGGACTGGAGAAGCCTCGCACCCAAAGGGAGTTTCCCTTTTCGGGCAGGAGGCGGGCGACATAGAGGCCAGCGGGAGAAGGCGCCCGGCCCAAATCCAGTCCTCCGTCATGGGTGCCGGTGAGCGTGAGCTGTCCCGCGTCATCCGTGGCGAGCGCCGTGGCGGTGGCGGCGAAGGAGCGCGCCCAGCGCTCTTGGCCTTCCGCGTTGAAGGCCGCCACGAAGCCGTGATGGGCGCCCGCGTCATGAGGTTTGTTCTGAAAGTAGAAGCGGGTGGAGAAGGAGCCCGCGACGAAGACGCGGTCCGGGCCGACCGCCAGCGCGGAGACAGCTCCGGTGGCGCCTCGGAAGTCCCGGCTCCACGCGTGGGTGCCATCCGGATGAAGCTTGAGGACGAAGGGCGTGCGTTGGCGCACGGTGAGGAACGAGCCTCCGCCGAAGCACACCGCGCCCGCGTATGCGCCACCAATATAGATGCCGCCGAAGGCGTCCACCGCCGTCGCGCGCGCCGTCAGCAGGCCCTGTGTCCCCGCGGACCAGACGCGGCTCCAGCGCGTGTGGGCGTCCGCGCCCAGCCGCACCACGAAGGCGCCCCGCTCGCCATCGGGTGGCTCGCGCACGGCGTCGCCGAAGTCCCGCGCCCCGGAGAAGTCTCCCACCACCACCACGCCCGCGTCGTCCCGGGCGACGGCGTGCACGGTGAGCGTGCCCTCACCCGCGAAGCCCTTCACGTGTTCGACGGCGCCCTCGGCCGACAGGCGCGCGACGAACGGCCCGTCCGGCAGGCGCGCGGTGCCCCACTGGGAGCCCGCGGAGGCGCCGCCCAGCCAGACCTTGCCCTGGGTGTCGATGACGAGTCCGCCCACGCGCGCGTTGGACGTGCCCTCACCTGGTACGAGCCCATGCGCCCAGCGCAGGGCCCCGTCCGGGGAGAAGCGCGCCACCATCATGTGAGCTCTGGATGCACTCCGGTTGAAAGGCAGGGGGCCGCCCCCCACGTCCAAAGGCTCTCGGTATGTCGCCGCGACGAGGACGTCCCCGTTGGGGGCCGTCACCGCGTGTGGCGCCTCGCTGTCCCCGTTCGCCAACGGGCGCGACCACGCCATGACCCCCTCGCCCTCGTTTGTTCCTTCCGCCGCCGCCGCCACCCTCAAGCCCGGAGCACGTGGAGCCGCCAGGGCTTGCTCCCCGCACGCCGCGAGGAGAGGACCCATCAGACACACCACGCTCACCCAACGCCACCCGACCATGCCCGCCC
>NZ_JABUMQ010000525.1:0-4559 GCF_013336645.1 Myxococcus sp. CA039A
CCCTACCCCTGGCACCGGCGAGCCTGACGCCGGCACCCCTCCCACGACCGACCCCGGGCCTGTCATCCCCGACCCGACGGACCCTGAGCCTCCTGTAACCACTCCGCCCGAGCAGGTCGATGTCCTGCCCACCCCCAAGCGGACGCTCAGCGCACGCAACCTCAACGAGCTGCGGAGCATGATTGCGTCCGCCCTCCCGGGGGACCGCATCGAGCTCGCCGACGGCGCCTACACCAACGCGGACCCCATCGAGGTGTCGGTCCAGGGCACGGAAAAAGATCCCATCGTCATCACCGCGAAGACCGTGGGTGGGGCGAGCATCGGCGGCGCGTCGAGCTTCCTCGTGGAAGGCGCCTCCCACGTCATCCTTCGGGGCTTCAAGCTGACGCATGCGGTGGAAGAAGGAGACGTCGCGCTGAGAATCGTCGGCTCGACCCATGTCCGCTTCACCCGGAACGAGTTCGCCATCAAGGACACGACGTCCATCAGCACCTGGATGCGGCTGGAGGGCGCGGGCAGCGGCAACAACCGCATCGACCACAACCACTTCCACGACAAGAAGAGCTCCAACGTCTTCCTCGCCGTCTATGGCGATGCGCCGAATGGAAGCACGGGCATGTCGCAGAACGACCGCATCGATCACAACTTCTTCCAGAAGCTGACCCTCGACACCGAGGGAGGCGAGTGCCTGCGAATCGGCGACAGCAAGCGCGGCCCCATCAGCGCGCACACCGTCGTGGAGGCCAACCTCTTCGAGGAGTGCAACGGTGACCCCGAGGTCATCTCCAACAAGAGCTCGGAGAACGTCTTCCGCGGCAACACCCTGCGCAACAACAAGGGCTCGCTGGTGCTGCGCCACGGCAACAAGAACGTGGTGGATGGCAACTTCATCCTGAACAACGCAGGGGGTCTGCGCATCTACGGCCACGACCACCTCATCACCAACAACTACATTGAAGGCAGCACCGGCACGGGCGCCCAGGGCACCATCGTCCTCAGCAGCGGCTGCACCGAGGAGGACACGGGCCTGGGCACGGACTGCAGCGTCGCCAACCGGGTGACCGTGGCCTTCAACACCCTGGTGGGCAACGGGCCGACCCACCTGGTCATCGGCGCCTCCGACTCGCGCCGGCCCATTCCGGCCAGGGATCTGCGCGTCGAGAACAACCTCCTCGTCGGTGAGCAGGGCGCGTTGGTGGACTTCGAGCGGGCTCCGGATGGCTTCACGGCCGTCGGCAACATGCTCTGGGGCGCGGCCTCGCCCGGCGACATCCCGTCCGCGGGCTACGTCCGGGCGGACCCCAAGCTGGTGCGCGCGGCGGATGGACTGCTGCGTCCCACCGCCGCGAGCCCGGTGATTGGCGCGGCGCGTCCCTCCACTGGCACCCAGCCCCCCACCACGGACATGGATGGACAGGCGCGCACCGGCGCGCTGGACGTGGGCGCGGACCAGACCGTGAGCGGAGCGGGCCCGCGACGTCCGCTCACCTCCGCGGACGTCGGACCTCTGGCTCCCTGAGCAGAGCGCCAGAAGGTCCTGAACGAAGCAGGGGCTCGCCAGACAGCGGGAGCCCCTGCATTTGTCGTGGACCCCTGGACGAACGGCTCAGGGCGAGCCGGGAGAGCCTGCATTCTCCCGCGCACAGGACTCGGGTGCGGCGGTGACCGTGACGGCCTCGTCCGATTCGGCGGGCCGCTGCACCCGGATGCGATAGCCGCGGCCCGCCGCACAGGCGTGTACGTCGACCCCCTCCTGCAGCGGCACGGCTGAGACATAGGCTGGCGACAGGGCGTTCAGACCACTGGTGAAGAGGGTCGCGTAGTGCGCCTGCGTGCCTTCGCGCGGATAGATGAGCACCGTCGACGCCTTGCGAACCTCGTAGTCCTCCGAGTACCAGCCGTCATACGGCCTGGTGGCCCCGCGCACGGTGGAGACGGACAGGCCGTCTGGCAGGGCCTGGGTGACCTGGAGGACGCGCTTGCCCTTCGGGTCGGTGACGAAGGCGGAGACGCCCTGCGTGGCGACGGTGAGGTCCGGCTGGAACTGCCAGCGCTGCTCGAAGCGGTGCGAGTCCTCCGACAGGAGCCGGTCCACCACCAGGACGACGTCCTTCTCCAGCAGCATGACCGCGCGCCAGTGACGCACCCCTTCGTACAGCGCGTGGAAGCCTGACTGGTAGAGCCACTGTCCCCCCTGTGCGGTGAGGCTGGGGCTGGCGTGCCCGTCGCGCTGGTCCAATCCATCCACCGTCACGGTGTTGTGGGCGCGGGTGCTGCGGAAGTAGGCCTCCTCCTCTCCCGGCTCCTCGGTGAACATCCCGGAGTCCGTCAGCAGCGTCCGTCCGGCCGAGTAGAGGACCACGTTGAGGGCGTCCAGGTGACTGTGGTCCGTGCGGTAGGGCCCCGTGTCGAACACCAGGTGCGTCTGTGCCTGGTAGTCCAGGGCGGTGTCGAACGAGGAGCGGAGCACTGCCACGCCGGAGCTCGCGAAGAAGGCGAGGCGCTCGGTGGGCGCGGTGCCACACATGCCCGCCGTCAGCATGTGGCCCAGTTCGGGGAAGGCCGCGCCCATTCGCGCGAGCAATACCGGTTGGTGCTTGCGCACCAGCAGACGCTGGCTCGCCCCGAGCATGGGGATGCGCCCGTCGGGCTGCACCACGTAGGAGGCGAAGCGGGCCATCCGCTCCAGCACTTCCCTGACGAGAGGAGACATCTCCAGGCCGTACGTCTGGGCCCACTGCGAGAGCTGATACACCTGGGTGAAGACGTAGAACTGGTAGTAGGCGGAGTTCTCGATGATGAAGCCGTCCGAGCCGATGATATCCGTGAGCAGATCGTCGTAGCGCTCCAGCGCCAGCTCACGCCAGCGCGGCGCATCCTTGAAGTGCGGGAAGTTCTCCGCGATGAGCAGCAACGCCGCCGCTTCGGCGAACCCGTGGTTGAAGCCCGCCTCGAAATGCTTCGGGTCCTCCAGGAAGCGCGCATCCTCGATGATGAGCCATTCGAGCAGCGTCGAGTCCTGCCAGGAGAGGGCATCCGCGTGCTTGAGCTTCCAGTACGAGTTGACGAGCACCATGGCCCGGTAGGCCGTGCCGTGCTTGTCCTCGCTGAAGACGGAGTTCTTCTTGTTCGCGGCGAAGCTCCTGAAGATGTCCATGAGCTTGTCGCGGTAGCGCCCGTCTCCCGTCTCCCGGAAGGCCCACAAGAGATGGGCGGTGGGCCGCAACCCGTAGAAGACATAGCGCCAGAACTTCTCGCCGTAGGGGTCCTCCGTCCAGGTCAGCGGCTGGGGCAGGCGGACCGGCTCGAACCGGGGAACGGACCAGGTGTCCTTGAGGAGGAGGTCCGCGACCTCCAGCTCCCCCTCGTCCAACCACAAGTAGGCCACCTCTTTACCGAAGACATGGCCCTGCACCACGCACGCGCTGCCCTCGCAGCCCTTCTGCTGCACCGGGTTCGCATCCTCGCGCCCGCAGGCGATGTTCAGCACCTGCGCCGAGTCGAGCTCGTGCGACGGCTCCTTCTCAGTCCCGCAGTGCGTGAGCAGTACGAGGAGCAAGGCACCTTCCACGGCTCTCCATCCCAATCGTCGCGCCATGTCTCATCACTCCGTTGCAAGTCGGCGAACAGTCCGGTCCAGGCGAGCCTCGCCGGACCTATTCCACACGGATGAAGGCGTCCGTGCCGCCGAGCACCCTGGGTCCGCGGCCGAGCCCGACCTGCGGGAGCAGCGCGGCACACTCCGGGTCCCCGGCGCTGGAGAAGCACCCTGGGACAGGGTCCGTCAGCCCGTCCCCGGAGCTCTCGAAGTCCGTGTGCGCGAAGAGCGCGGCCACGTCGAAGACGACCCGGCTGCGCCCTGGCACGAAGCCCGTGAGGAGGATGGTGCTCTGATTCTCCGCGCTGCAGTCGACGCCGATGTCCGGCGTCCCGGTGCAGCCGTCGGCGCGGACGTGGAAGACATAGGCCCTATTGCCACCCGAGCGCACGTCGAGCCGGAGGTACCTGTAGCCGTACGTCCAGCTCCACCACATGCTGGGGTCGTTCAGCGGTGGGGCGGCCCACTCCACATTCCTGTGGTTGAGCTCGCGAGGAACCCCCAGCGTGAACTCCACGCCGGTGTAGTCGTCGAAGTCAGGCACGACGCCGACCACCTCGGTGCGGAGCTCCGGGCTGCCCGTGTTGCAGGTGCCGGTGCCGTCCTCGAAGTCGAGCAGGGCGATCGTCTTGCGCTGCCAGCGCCCATCCTGCGCCAACACCAGGGGGAAACGGTCCCCGTTCTTGCGCACCAACGCGACGTCATGGACGTACGCCTTGAAGTCCAGCAACTGGAGGCTGGTCCCCGAGGCACCGACCTTCTCGTAGCTCGCATCGCAGCGCAGGGGCTCGCCGCGCACCTGGGCGGTGAACTGGACCGAGACCTGACGCTCCCCCATGCAGGCAAGCAGGAGCACGGGCGCCGCGAGCACGAGCAGCCGGAGGCTCCCTCCGCCCCCCAACACGGCCCGCGCGATGGTGCCGACGCGCGGCGCAAGCCGTCCCGCCTCCCCGCTCCCTCG
>NZ_JABUMQ010000526.1:0-4503 GCF_013336645.1 Myxococcus sp. CA039A
GCATGAGCCAGCAACCTCGTCCCGTCAACGCCGCCCCTGCCGCCCCCAGCTCACCTCCGCCCGCGGTCGTGATGACCCAGATGGTCTACGGCTTCTGGGTCTCTCGCAGCCTGCAGATCATGGCGGAGCTGGGTATCGCGGACACCATCGGTGATGAGCCGAAGAGCGTGGAGGAGCTCGCGCAGGCGAGCGGCACCCATGCTCCGGCGTTGAGACGCATGCTCAGACTCCTGACCGGCCTGGGGGTGCTGGTCAAGGACGAGCAGAGCCAGCGTTTCGGTCTCACGGAGCTGGGCAGGATGCTTCAGAAGGACAGCCCGGGCTCGGTGTATGGCTCACTGCGCGCGCATGGCCACCTGCTGTCCTGGCAGGCGTGGGGAGACCTGGTGTCGTCGCTGAAGACGGGGCAACCCTCCGTGGAGAAGTTCATGGGGGACAGCTTCTTTGGCTACATGTCCAAGCACCCCGAGGACGCGGCCATCTTCAACGGCAGCATGGCCGCGTATCAGAGTCTCAACGCTCCGGCGGTGGTGGGCGCGTATGACTTCTCCACCGCGAAGTCCGTGGTGGACGTGGGCGGTGGAACGGGCACGCTGCTGGCTCACATCCTCCAGTCCCATCCGAACCTCCGGGGCGCGCTCTTCGAGCTGCCGCACGTCAAGGCGGAGGCCTCCGCGCGCCTGTCGAACCTGGGCATGGCGTCGCGCAGCGAGGTGCTGGAGGGCAACTTCTTCGAGAAGATTCCGTCGGGTTACGACATCTACATCCTGTCGCAGATCCTCCACGACTGGGACGACGAGCGCAGCCTGAAGATCCTCACCAACGTGCGCGAGGCGATGCATCCGGGCGCGAAGCTGCTCATCGTGGAGACGGTGCTGCCGGGCGACAACGTGTCGCACTTCGGAAACCTCTACGACATGGCCATGCTCGTGCTGGTGGGCGGCCAGGAGCGCACGGGGACGGAGTACACCGCGCTGTTGGAGAAGGCCGGGCTGCGCATCCAACGCGTGCTGCCGACGTACATGCCGCCCAGCGTGGTGGAGGTCGTCCCCGCCTGAGTCGGGCGTTCCCTCGGCCCGGCGTCGCAGCTCACGCCGGGCCCGTGCTCCGATGTCCGGGTGGGGGTGGACCCCGGACGCCCGTCGCGGCCCTCCAGGAGTCGTGAAGCCGGGGGCTGCTTGACGATGCGGGCTTCGCTCGGAGGCTCGGCGAGCGTCCGTCCAGGAAATCGACGGGGGCGGTTTTCGGAGGGAATCAGGCTCGATTAGAGTCCCGGGCGACGATGACGCCCTTCTTCGACGCCATCCTCGCGTTCCCGACCGCGATCTTCACCACCGCCATGGGCGTGGTGCTCACATATTGGCTGTTCGTCATCATCGGGGCAGTGGGTATCGACCTGCTCGATGGCGGCCACGTCGACTTCGAATCGGGTGGAAAGGCGCTGGGTGCGGCGTTCGAGGGCGGGGGCAAGGCCCTGGCCGGGACGCTGGAAGGTGGAGCGAAGGCTGCGGGCGAGGCCATCCAGGGCGGCGGCAAGGCGATGGGCGCGCACGACCACGACGCGCACGTGGACGGCGGCATCCTCTCCACGCTGGGTTTCGCGGGCATCCCGCTCACGGTGTCCGTGAGCCTCGTCTCGTTCTTCTCGTGGTTCCTGTCGCTCGTGGCGACCCCGCCCGCGCACGCGGCGCTCGGAGGCGTGCTTCCCTCGTGGTTGATCAGCAGCGCGGTGGGGCTCTTGTGCTTCGTCGCGGGGCTGGTGATTTCGGGCATCGCAGTGCGGCCGCTCAAGCCCGTCTTCGTGGCGCGCAAGGCGCCCGGGCGTGACTCGCTGATGGGCCGGGTGTGCACCATCTCCAGCGGCGGTGTCACGGACCGCAACGGCCACGCGACGTTCGAGGACGGCGAGGCGGGCTTCATCTTGAACGTGGTCTGCTCGAAGAAGAACGGGCTCAAGCGGGGAGATCCCGCGCTGGTGCTGTCGTACGACGCCCAGCGGGATGTCTACGAGGTGGAGCCCGTGGACTGGCTGTTGCCGGAAGAGATGGATCAGCTTCGCGACCCCGCTCGGGCCGCGGCGCTGGCCCGCGCGCGAGCGCGTACATGACTTGAGTCGAGGCGCGGTCCGCTCAGGGGGGCGGACCGTGTGTGGATTCGACGCCAGAGGGCTTTCGCGGGGGATCTCTGGCGCCTGATACAAGGCCCGCTGTCAATACTTCACAGGAAAAAGGCCATGGATCCCATCACCTTGGTAGCCGCCGTCGGCGGAGGCGTCATCCTCCTCACGGGCATCGTCCTCACCATCGTTCGCCTGTACCGGCAGGTGGATCAGGGCAAGGTGCTCATCGTCAACACGCTGAAGACCGAGCCGCTCGTGACCTTCACCGGCGCGGTGGTCTTCCCCATCATCAACCGGGCCGAGGTGATGGACATCGCGCTGAAGACGGTGGAGATCGACCGTCGCGGCAAGGAAGGCCTCATCTGCCAGGACAACATCCGGGCGGACATCAAGGTCACCTTCTTCGTGCGCGTGAACAAGACGCGTGAGGACGTGCTCAAGGTCGCCCAGTCCATCGGCTGCGTGCGCGCCAGCGACCAGGAGACGCTCGAGAAGCTCTTCGAGGCCAAGTTCTCCGAGGCCCTCAAGACGGTGGGCAAGAACTTCAACTTCGTGGACCTCTACACCAAGCGCGCGGAGATCAAGGACAACGTGGTGGAGGTGATTGGCCGGGACCTCAACGGCTACATGCTGGAGGACTGCGCCATCGACTATCTGGAGCAGACCCCGGTCGAGATGCTCGACAAGGACAACATCCTCGACGCCGAGGGCATCCGGAAGATCACCAAGCTGACCACCGAGCAGAACATCGTCACCAACGAGCTGCGCCAGACGGAGCGCCAGGCGGTGACGAAGCGCAACGTGGAAGCCGACCAGAGCATCTTCGAGCTGGAGCGTCAGCGTGAAGAGGCCTCCGCGAAGCAGCGGCGCGCCATCGAGACGGTGCAGGCCGAGGAGTCCGCGGAGACCGAGCGCGTGAAGCAGGAGCAGTACTCCAAGGCGCAGCTCGCCCGCATCAAGGCGGAGCAGGAGATCCTCGTCCAGGAGCAGAACAAGTCGCGCGACGTGGAAGTGGCCCAGAAGCACCGCGAGCGCGAAGTGGGAGTCGAGGCGGAGAACGTGGAGCGCGCCCGCTCGCTGGCGGCCATCAGCCGGGAGCGTGAGACGGAGCTGGAGCGCATCGACAAGGAGAAGGCGCTCGAGGAGCAGAAGAAGAACATCGCCGACGTGGTGCGCGCTCGCATCGCCGTGGAGAAGACGGTGGCGCAGGAGGAGGAGCGCATCAAGGACCTGCGCGTGGAGTCAGACGCCCTTCGCAAGAAGCAGGCGATCATCATCAACGCCGAGGCCCAGGCGCAGGAGAAGACCGTCAAGGACGTGAACGCCGCCAAGGCCAACAGCGAGATGGCGGTGTTCATGGCGAAGGAGAAGCTCACCCTCGCCGAGGCGGACCTCGAGGCCGCCGACAAGACGGCGAAGGCGAAGATGCGCCTGGCCGACGGTATCCAGGCCGAGTCCGCCGCCGAGGGCCTGGCGGGCATCCGCGTGAAGGAAGCCGACGCCGCGGCCACGGAGAAGCTGGGCATGGCGCAGGTGCGCGTGAAGGAGGCGGAGGCCGGCGCGATCGAGAAGCAGGGCCACGCGCAGGCGCAGGTCGTCCGTGAGCGGCTGCTGGCGGAGGCCGCGGGTGAGCAGGAGAAGGGAATTGCCCGGGCTCGCGTGCAGGAGGCCGAGGCGGTGGCCATCCACAAGCGCGGCGAGGCGGAGGCGTTCGCCACGAAGGAGATGCAGCTCGCCGAGGCCTCGTCCATCCAGGAGAAGCTGTTCGCCGAGGCCCGGGGCCTCGCGGAGAAGGCGGCGTCCATGAAGTTGATGGACGGCGTGGGCCGCGAGCACGAGGAGTTCCGCCTCAAGCTCAACAAGGAGCGCGACATCGAGCTGGAGACGATCCGCGTGCGCAAGGACATCGCCCATGCCCAGGCCGAGGTGCTGGCCAAGGCGTTCGCCAACGCGAAGTTCAACATCGTCGGTGGCGACGGCCAGTTCTTCGAGCGCTTCGTCAAGGCGGTGTCGTTCGGCACCGCGGTGGACGGCGCGTTGGACCACGGCGAGGCCCTGAAGACGGCGCTGGGGGGCTACCTCAACGGCCAGAAGGACCTGCCGGCGGACCTCAAGGAGATCCTCTCCAAGCCGGGTCTGAGCAATGACGCGCAGAACCTGGCGGTGGCGGCGCTGCTGCACCGCATGACGCCCGGCCCGACGGACCCGGCGGCGAACCTGAAGGCGCTCTTGGGCGCCGAGGGCAAGCCGTCCGCCTCCGACAAGCAGGGCTGATTCGGGCAGCAGAAGGGTCCGCCCTCGCCGAGCGCGAGGGCGGGCATGGCGTCACGACGACCTCGCCCCCAAGCCTTCCGGGGTGGCGTCCTTCCCATCCGGGCGGGACG
>NZ_JABUMQ010000527.1:0-4499 GCF_013336645.1 Myxococcus sp. CA039A
GGCCTTCTCGCTCTCAGGTCTTCTGCGCACACAGAGCCGAACGAGAGGTGCCCCTGCTCCCTCTTCCCGCCTCCTCCGCGCCCGCCTGCTCCCCAGCCTGATCGCGAATCACGAACTCTGGTTTAGCGCCCCCATTCAACACCGGCGTGGCCAGCCACGCACAGCCACACCGCATCACGAGTTACAGCTCAAGGGCCGGACTCGCGTCCGTGCGCCAGGAATCCTGGCTCGCGTTCGAGTACCCGACTGCCCCAAGGCCTCTGACAACTGAATCGTCGTGGTGAATGTATGCCGCCCGCGCGCATCGGGGCGGCAAGCAATCTGCCTCCGTAGCTCATTGGAAGAGCATCCGCCTCTTAAGCGGACGGCGAGGGTTCGAATCCCTCCGGAGGTACTCATACCGGGGTCGTCTAACCAGCGAGGATGGCGGACTCTGACTCCGCAGGTGCAGGTGCAAAGCCTGCCTCCGGTTCTCTCCATGCCCCTCTTCTGAGAGGCGGCTCCCTGCCGAAGTTCGCAGCACCAATCGGACCCCGATTGAAGGACAACCGCAGGCTCCATCCCCGAACCCCTGAATATCACTCACCTTTCTACCGCTCAGAGAGTTCGAGTTCTCTAGAGAAAAACAGAGAACGAGTTCGCACAGAGTCTCATTCGGGGAGCTACTTGAAAGGCCCTACCAACTGGTAGGGCCTTTTTTGTTTAACAAGGGCCTCGCGATGACATCGTGGGGTCTTCGTGTTTAAGCCCCTGAATCCCAAGGGATTTTTCCTCGCGGGTCTGAAGCGGGCGCTCTCGGCCCTCTACCCCGCAGAGCGAGATACCCGCGCTCCTCAGCTGCCGATTGGGCTCTCTGGAGCGCTCTTTCACCCGTTTTGGGGAGAGAGAGGCCGAGAGTGGTTAACAGGTGCTGTTAACCATTGGGGATGCGGTTAACAACATTCTCCTGGAGATCCTCTCCTTCCGCTTTCAGGTTTCTGGGAAGGCGTCTCTCTCTCTGCTTTCAGGTTTCATCCCTTACCTGTTTTGCTGGTCCCCGCGAGGGTGACGCAAGGCCAGCAGGGACCCTCCAGACCCATACTCGAAGTGAGGGCGTCTTAAGGAGGCTTCTGCTCCAGCCGCCTCCGCCGCGTTGTTCTACGCGGCGGAGAAGGGCCACAACGAGAAGGTCGAGACCCTCGACGACGCCCTCGTCTTCTGCTCGACGTGTCTCTCGGTCGGCTACGACCGGACGTTCCCGGTGACGCCCACGGGCAAGCGGATCGCCGCCGCGCTCATGGCGCTCGGCCCCGCGATGGCGGCCAGAGCGCTCGACGACCCCGAGCGCTGAGCCGCCTGCACACCCGAAGGCCCGCGGTGATCGAGAGGTCGCCGCGGGCTTTCGCGTCTGGTTCGCGGAGATCGTTGACGCGGCGTCCCTCCGGTGGTGACGTCGTTCGATGCCGCAGCCTCCCGAGGATCTCGCCCGCGCTCTCGAACGCCTCGATGTGGCCATCCGCCGCGCCGACCCCGGGGGGCACGCCTCGTTCCTACCGCCGGCTGCGCCCGAGCAGCTGGCCGGGCTCGAGGCCGAGATCGGGACGGCGCTGCCAGGCGACCTTCGCGCTCTGTTCAGCTGGCACGATGGGACCGCGCGGGTGTCGTTCGATGGCTCGAGCGTTTACTCGATGATGGGCTGCGTCGAGGCGATCTCGACCCGTCGGTTTCTCCTCGGGCCCGACAGTGACGGTGCGCGGTTCTCCGAACATTGGGTTCCCGTGCTCACGAAGGGCAACGGCGACCACGTCGCGTATGTGCTGTCGGGAACCGAGGCCGGCCCGCTGGTCGAGTACCGACACGACGACGCCTCGCGCCCCATTTGGGCGCCCTCGCTCGCGGCACTCGTGGCCCGCGCACTGCGCACCTGGGAGAGCAAGCCGGTTCGACAGCAGGGGGCGCTGATGCGGATCGGCGGGTGGAGCCGAGAGTGCGCGGTCCACGTGGGGGCGCTGGGGGTCGGCGACGCCATCGTCGTGTGCACCCTCGGCGCGGCGATGCGCCCATTCTGGAACCTCTATGTTCAGGTCGACGCCAATCGGTGGGTGTGGGGATTCTCAGGAGCAGAAGATTGGGAGCCGGAGGCGCTCGCGGTGGCCTCGCGGGCCATCGGCGGCCCGCTGAAAGACACGAGCACCGTCGCATCCAGCGTGGACGGCCTCTTGCTCGACAACGCATGGACGCTCGAGGACCGCCCGCCGCGCGCCCCCGACGACTTGAGCATGCTGGGCGTGTACCGAGGCCGCGTCGTTCGCGCCTGACGTCGGCGGCTCGATGACAACCACCACGGTTCACCGGTAGCCTCGGTCCATGGGCCTTCGCACCTGTGCTGGTTGCCAACGTCACATCCGATGCGCGTCCACCGCGTGCCCGTTCTGCGGCCTCGCGTGCGAGCCGGTCGCGGGAGCTACTTGAAAGGCCCTACCAACCGGTAGGGCCTTTTTTGTTTAACACGGGCCTCGCGATGACATCGCGGGGCCTTCGTGCTTAAGCCCCTGAACTCCAAGGGATTTTGCCCAGCAGTGCTGAGAACGGCGGTAACCGACCGACGGCGGGCGTTCTGGGGGCACACCACCTCCCCTCGCGGTGGCCCATGGCCCTGGTCGCCGCGCCGACTTGAGCGATGTCTGCGAGCACCAGACGCAGGCGGCCATTCAGGATGAGTCGGCTGGCGCCGGTGACCAGCGGTGCGGAAGCAGTTCGTCCAGGAGGAAGCTGGATGCGAGCCGAGCCGCAGCAGCACATCAGCCAGGTACGCCTCGGGGTTGACGCCGTTGGCCTCGCACGTGGCGACGAGAGACGCGAGCCCCGCGAGGTGCTGGCCAGCCTCGTCGCTGCCGACGAAGAGGTAGTTCTTGCGGCCCAAGGCCATCGCCCGCAGGGCCCGCGCGGAGGCGTTGTTGTCGAGCGGCAGCGAGGCGTCCTCGAGGAAGCGTGAGAGGGCCGCCCACTGGCCTTGGGTGTAGCGCAGTGCGAGCCCCATTGGCCCCCGCGGCGGGTGCCGCGGCAGTTGCTCCGCGAGCCACGCGGCGAAGGCTTCGAGTACCAGCGCACTGCGCTCACGACGCAGCGCCAGGTGCTCGGGCCCTCCCAGCACGCCGCGCTGCATGGCCTCGTGCTCGACGCGGTAGAGGGCCAGGATGAAGTCGAGCGCGTGCCTGGCCTCGGGCGCGGTGGCTTGCGCGTCGAAGAATTTGCGGCGCACGTGCGCCCAGCACGCCACGCGCGTGCGGCCCTCGGGCAGGGTGACGCGGTTGTAACCCGTGTAGCCGTCGACGAGCAGGTAGCCGCGCGTGCCGCCCAGGACGGCCTGGGGCGTCGCACCGCTGCGACTGGGACTGTGCACGTAGGCGATGAGGCGCTCGGTCCGGAAGGTCCAGACGTAAGCCCGGCGCGTCTTGCCCTCATCGAGCACGCGCTGCGGCGTCTCGTCCGCGCGCACCAAGGGGGCCTGGCGCACCAGGGCGAGCAGTCGCGCCGACAGCGGCGCGGTGGCAGCTGCAACGGCATGAAAGAGGTCACACAGCGTCGTGCGCGCAATAGGGGCACCCGCGCGTGCGAGCGCCTTCGCCTGGCGGTAGAGGGGAATCGCGTCGCACACCTTCGCAGTCACCAGGTGGGCCAGCAGCCCGGGGCCGTAGTGGCCCTGCTCGAGGGCCTTGGGCGCCATGGCCGTGACAATGCCCTGCCCACACCGGCATACGAGCGTCTCCTGCACGTGCACCTGTCGCTCGAGGCGCGCCGGGACGTACTCGAGGACGCCCGTCCGCTTGCCGGGGCCCAGGCGCCTGAAGTCCGTGCCGCCACACGCCGGGCAGCGACGCTCGGCGGCAGGGACTCGATGGTGGACGATGCGCTCGGGAAGGGAGGCGCGCGCCTGGCGCCGCTGCTCGCGCAGCTTCAGCGTCGCGGCCCGCGCCCCGGCGCAGTCACCTGACGCGAGCCGGAGCTCGTCCTGGATGCTCGCCATCTTCTCGCTCCGCTTGCCGAAAAGGGCACGCTGGAGCTGAGCAAGCTGGGCTTCGAGTCGGGCGACACGCTCCCGGAGGTGGGCGTTCTGAGCCTCGAGCCGCTCGGCGCTCTCTCGCCAGTCGCACCGGTGCGCCTCCTGGGGCTCTTCTGCCATCGCTCCGGGGAAACAAGCTGCCCGGTGGAGACCTTCTCGACGCTCTCTGGAGGCGCCCACCTGGCTGGCCTGCGGACGTGCGTGACGTCCAGGCCGTCCAGCAGCATCGACAGCTGGGTGGCATCGAGCTGGGCGCCGAGCAACTCCTCGCCGATGGTTGGCACCTTGAAGCGGCCCTTCTCCAGTCGCTTGTACGTCAGCACGAAGCCGCCCGCGTCCCAAACGAGCCGGCATGATGCGTCCCTTCTCTCAGTGCGACTGTAGTTTCCTCAGGCTACGCGTCCGTGTGTGTGCGTCGCGGACGCGCTGCAGGTGGTGCCGAGTCTCTGCGTCGAGC
>NZ_JABUMQ010000528.1:0-4387 GCF_013336645.1 Myxococcus sp. CA039A
GGGGTGCACAAGGGCCTGCCCCTGAGCTTCGAGGCGGTGGAGGCGGCGCGCCTGTCCCTGGAGCGAGGGCTGGGGCAGCAGGGATATCTCTTCGCCCGCGTCACCACGGAGTCGTCCGTTGGAGAGGACGGACGGGCGGCGACGGTGGTGTTCCGCGCGGACGCGGGGCCCCAGGTGAAGGTGGGCAAGGTGCTGGTGCAGGGGCTGACGCGCACGGACCCGGACCTCATCATGGCCAACCTCAACCTGGAGGAAGGGCAGCCGCTCGCGCTGGAGGCGCTGACGGAGGGCCAGCGTCGACTGGCCCGGTTGGGGTTGTTCCGACAGGTGGATGTCTCGCTCGCGGACCCGACTCGCCGCGAGCCGTCCAAGGACATCGTGGTGACGGTGCACGAGCGGCCACGCCTGGATGGGCAGGTCTCCGGTGGCTACTTCCTCGTCGACGGTCCTCGCATCACCCTGGACACGACGTATCGCAATCTCGATGGGCTGGGGTTGAGCCTGCTGGCGCGCGGGAAGGTGAACTACGCGGGCTGGAGCGCGGAGGCGCTGTCCGCGGACCGTCGCATCGCCTGTCAGCAGTCCGGAGGCGCGGCCTCCGCGGGCTGTGACGTGGAGCTTCAGGGGCTGGCGGGCCTGGGAGGTCGTGGCAACCTGGCGCTGTCGCAGCCGCGCCTGTACTTCCTGCTGCCGTTCGAAGTGGGCGCGCGACTGGATTTGATTGCCGAGCGCGTGCACCGGCCCTCGTATGTGTCCGCGCGATTCGCGGCGGCCGCGGCGCTCGACTGGGCGGTGACGTCCTGGTTCAACGCCTCGCTGTCGTACGAAGTGGAGAACAACCGGCTGCGCTCGCGCGCCGGCGTGCTGGAGTTGCTCAACCGCGCCGACCAGGAGCGGCTGCGCTACCCCTACGGCGACTTCGCGCTGCATTCGCTGCGGCCGTCCATCACCCTCGACTTCCGGGACGACCCGGCGAATCCCCGGCGCGGCCTCGTGCTCATCAGCAGCGCGGAGCTCACGCGAGGCATCAGCGTGAAGCCCACGGACGTGGCGGGCAATGCCGTGGCGGCGTTCCCCATCAACAGCGTGAAGCTGGCGAGCAACCTGAGTGGCTACATTCCCCTGGGACGCAGGGCGAGTCTGGCGCTGTCGGCGCGCGCGGGGACCATCGTCCCGCTGGAGCCTGGCGCGCAGACCATCGGCTCGAAGTTGTTCTACCTGGGCGGCTCGTCGAGCCTGCGCGGCTTCCGCGAGGACGGTGTGTTGCCGGAGGACGTGCGCGAGGCGCTGCATCAGCGGCTGCGGGATTGCCGCTCACTCATCAGCCCGTCGGGGTGCTCGGGAGAGCTGAAGGCGGTGCTCGCGGGGCAGGTGCCGGGGAGCCAGGGCGGTGAGCTCTTCACGCTGGGCAAGGCGGAGCTGCGGGTGCCGGCGCTCACGTCGCTGGACCTGGGGCTGTTCCTCGAGGCGGGCAACCTGTGGTTGGACCGGACGCGGTTGGATTTTGAGCGACTGCGCTACGCGGCGGGTGTGGGCCTGCGGTACGTGACGCCGGTGGGCCCGCTGGCGTTCGACGTGGGCTTCAACCTGGACCCGGATGAGGAAGTGAACGAGGCGCGGACGCAGTTCCACTTCAGCATCGGTACGTTCTGAGGAGGCGGGATGCGCGGGTCCGCATGGCTGACGGCGCTGGTGGTGGTGGCGTGGGGCGTGGGGTGCGGCCACACGGAGGACGCGGCGATGAAGCCGGAGCGCCCCAAGTGGATGCCTCCGGAGGGGACGTGTCCGAAGGGCGCGCTCGTCCAGATGGAGCGGCTGGGGTTGAAGCCAGGGGACAAGGTCCCCGTCATTGTCGATGCCATCCAGGACCATCCGGGTCCCGCCCGGTACAACTACAGCTTCGTGATTGCGCTGCCTCGGGACGACGGGGAGAAGAAGCTGCCCGGCGCGCGCATCGGTGGACGGTTGTACGTGACGAAGCACCGGGTGTTCGGTCGCTATGACCGGGTGTTCCTGCCGGAGAGCGGCGCGATGTCGGTGCCGTTCTGCGGCATCCTGTTGGATGCGCGGTGGGACCGTGACGGCGAGGGGCTGATTGCCTACCCGAGCCCGATGAAGGGCTTCTCCGTCGTGCAGGACAACACGGGCGTCATCCTCGTCGTGGACCAGTACCCGTGAGCTGTCGCGCCTTCCCGTGAGGTACAGTCCGGGACGTGTTCTACGCGTGCGTCCGGGCCGTGGTGGCGGTGTGTCTGCGACTCTTCTACCGGGTGAAGGTGAATGCACCCGGCGCCGAGCCGGAGGGCCCGGTGTTGTTCGTGGGCAACCACCCCAATGGCCTCATCGACCCGGCCCTGGTCTTCATCCTCACGCGCCGCAAGGTGACGTTCCTGGCGAAGGCGCCGCTGTTCCGCATGCCCGTCCTCGGCTGGCTGCTCAAGGGACTCGATGCGCTGCCCGTGTACCGCAAGCAGGATGACCCGACGAAGATGGGGGGCAACGAGGGCACGCTCGACGCCGCCAAGGGCGCGCTCGTGCAAGGCCGCGCCATCACCATCTTTCCCGAGGGGAAGAGCCACTCCGAGCCCGGCCTGGCGGAGCTGAAGACGGGGGCCTCGCGCATCGCGCTGAGTGCCGCGAAGGAAGGTGCCCCGGTGCGCATCGTTCCCGTGGGCCTCACCTACGCGGAGAAGCACGTCTTCCGCAGTGAGGTGCTCATCGACGTGGGCCCCGCCATCGAAGTGGCCACCTTCCTCCCCGCGGATGCCGCCTCGGAACCTGATTCCGTGCGCGCCCTGACCGAGCGCATCGCGGAGGGGCTCCGCGCCGTGACGCTCAACCTGGAAGAGTGGGCGGACCTGCCGCTCGTGCAGCTCGCCGAGCAGCTCTTCTCCTTCAAGCAGGGGGGAACGCTGGACGCAGAGCGGCTGCGCCTGTGGGCGCGTGGGGTGCAACTGTTCCGCGCCCAGGAGCCCGAGCGGTTCGAGGACGTGCGCACCCATCTCGCGTCCTTCCAGCGTCGTCTCTCGCTGGTGCACGCGGAAGGGCCCAAGGACCTCGCGCTCGTCTACCGCACAGGCAACGTCGTCCCCTTCGTCGTGAAGAACCTGCTGGCGCTGGTGTTCGGCCTGCCGCTCTTCGCACTGGGACTGGTGCTCTTCTGGCTGCCCTACCAGGTGCCCAGGGTGGCCAGCCGCAAGGCCGAACTCGACGTGCAGGCGACGGTGAAGTTCCTCACGGCCTTTGTCGTGGCGCTCGTGTGGTGGGCCGCGCTCACTGTCGCCGCGGGACTGTGGGGGGGCACCTTCTGGGCGCTCCCGACCTTCCTCATCGTGCCGCCCCTGGCGCTGTTCACGCTCTACTTCGCGGAGCGCTGGGACGTGCTCCGGCGGGACATCGACGTGTTCTTCACGCTGGGCAACCGCGCGCGCCTCAAGGCCCTGCTGCTCTCCGACGGAGAGCGGCTGGCCGCGGAGGTGGAGCGACTGGCGGAAGAGTACCGGCCGAAGGTTGACGCCACCGTCAGGCGGTAGCGCGCTCTCCGCACCGCAGCATCCGGATGCGGAGGGGTGCGCCCCGGGTAGGGCACCCAGCCGTCAGGCGGTAGCGCGCTCTCTCGGCACGGCCTCGCGGAACAGCCTCGCGCCGATGAGCAGGGCCACTCCGCCCAGCAGCACGGGCAGGGCATTCACGGCGATGGCGGTGCGCAGGTTCGCCGCGTCGGCGATGTTGCCGATGAGCGTGGGCGAAATCGCGTCCCCCAGCAGGTGGATGCACAGCACGTTCAGCCCCATGGCGAAGGCGCGGAACGCGGGTGGCACGCAGTTGACGATGGCGGCGTTGATGGGGCCGCTGTTGAGGAAGATGAGGAACTGCGCCACGCCCATCGCCGCGAGTGCGGGTCCCACGTCCTTCAGGTTGACCGCGAGGTACATGCACGGCGCCGCCAGCAAGAGGCCGATGCCGGACATCCACAGTCCACCACCCTCGCGCTTGCGGTCCATCTTGTCGCCCAGCCATCCGCCGGCCACCGTCCCCAGCAGGCCCGCCACCGCCGTAATCGCGCCGAAGATGAAGCCGGAGCTGTCCGCCGCCATCCCTCGCTCGCGCACCAGATAGGTCGGCATCCAGAAGCCCAGTCCGCCGATGGAGAACGTCATCAGCGTGTAGCCCGCCGTCACCGCCCAGAAGGCCGCGTTGCGACCCAGCCCCTTGAGCCCCACCATGAAGGGCAGCTTCGCCGCCGCGTCCGGACCATCCATGGCCCCGCGCTTCGGCTCCGGCATGAAGAAGGCCAGGGCCCCCAGAATCAGGCCCGGCACGCCTCCCGCGAAGAAGGCCACGTGCCACGAATACGCCTGCGTCAGCCACCCACCCAGCCCGTAGC
>NZ_JABUMQ010000529.1:0-4379 GCF_013336645.1 Myxococcus sp. CA039A
CCCGTGACGCCCCCAGCGCGCCCGCCACGCCCACGAGGCCGAACAGGCCGACCTGCGAATGCGAGAGCGAGAACGGAGGCGCTCCGAGCAGCAACACCATCGGCGTCCACAAGGTGCTGAACGAGGCGAACATCAACAGCGCGAGCACCGCCCGCACACGCAAGACGGGCTCCTCCACGAACAACGTGAACACCGAGCGCAGCAGCGCCGAATAGGACAGGTGTGTGCTCACGCGCTCGCGAGGCAGGACACGGACCAGCGCGACGACGAGCAACAGCGTGGCCCCCGCCGAGACCAGATAGACCGAACGCCAGCCCGCGAGGTCCGACAGGAACCCCGCCACGGTGCGCGCCATGAGGATGCCAATCACCACACCGCTCGTCACCAGCCCGACGACGCGGCCTCGCTCGGCGGGTGCGGCCAGCGTCGCGGCGAAGGCCACCAGCACCTGGATGACGACCGCGAACAGTCCCACCACCGCCAGCCCCGTGAGCAACACCGCCCCCGTGGGCGCGAGTCCCACGACGACGAGCGCCAACACGGACAAGAACATCTGCACCGCGACGAGCCGGCGACGCTCCACCAGGTCTCCCAGCGGCACCACCAGCAACAACCCCAGGCCGTACCCCACCTGCGTGACAGTCACCACGATGCCCACCAGGGCCGGACGCAACCCCAGGTCCCGCGCCATCGAATCCAACAACGGCTGGGCGAAATAGACGTTGGCGACCGCCAACCCACAAGCCACCGCGAACAACGCCATCACGGCACGCGACAGCGGGGGCGCGGCGTCACCCTCCGACCGAGCGGCCACCTCCTCCACCGGGCGCACGTCTCCACCCTCGGCGCTCCGCGCCTCCGCCCCACTCCGCATGAACCACCCGCCGCAACATGGTTTCGAAATGAAACCACCCGGAATTAGCGACGGGGTTTTGATATTTCAACCCGACATGGCGAAGAAGAAGCCTCCCAGTCGGGCGGAGTGCCCTGTCGAGCGGTCCGTGGACATCATCGGCGACGAGTGGTCGCTGCTGGTCATCCGCGACGCGTTCGACGGCGTGCGCCGGTTCGGCGAGTTCCAGAAGAGCCTGGGCATGGCGAAGAACATCCTCTCCACCCGGCTGCGCCACCTCGTCACGCACGGCATCCTGGAGGTCGTTCCCGCCTCGGACGGCAGCGCGTTCCACGAGTACGTCCTGACGAGGAAGGGGCGGGACCTGTTCCAGGTGCTCGTCGGACTGAGGCAGTGGGGTGAACACCACTGCTTCCAGCCGGACGAGGCCCACTCCGTCCTGGTGGACACGGAGCAGGGGCAACCGGTGCGCGCCTTGGAAGTGCGCTCGGAGAGTGGCCGCCCCGTGACGTCGACCGATACCGTCGTGAAGAAGGTCGCGGAGAAGAAGCCTCGCGCGAAGCGGTGAGCCGTGGCCCTCGCGGAGCCACGGCCCGCGACACGCCCTACCCCTCCGACTGCACTTCGATGGTCGGCTCCATCACCACCTCGGCGGTGATGCTCTGCCCGATGAAGCAGTACTTGTGCGCCTTCACGAACATCTCACGCACCTTCTCCACGTCCGTGCCGGGCGCCACGCGGATGAGCGGCGCGAGCCGCACCTTGTTCACGCGCTTCACCTTCTCCACCGTGTCCAGGAACACCGTCACCTGGTCCTCGTAGGAGCGCACGTCCAGCCGCAGCTTCTTCGCCAGCGCGAGGAACGTGAGCAGGTGGCACTGCGCCACCGACGCGCCCAACAGGTCCTCCGGATTCCAGCGCGCGTCATTGCCTCCGTAATTCGTACCCGAGCTCACGAGCAGGTCCGGCTTGCCGTCCGTGCCAGCCACCGCATCGCGGCTGTACTCGCCCGCGGTTGAACCCTGCCACTTGAGCCGCAGCGGAAACCCTTCCACGTCACACCTCCGAGTCGCGTGTCCTGTGGCATCCAGCATAGGCGCTCGACGTCGGCGCGAAGGCGCCTTCCGCGTGTCACTCCCTCCATCGAGGGAGCGCTTCGTCACGACAGGTCCGAGCCCGCGACTCACGCTCCGCGCAGGTCCGCGCCCTTTGGCACGGGCAGCTTCTCGCCCCGGGCCACGGCCGCGACGATGCGCGCCAGGCGCTCCACGCCGTCCGACAGCGCCGCCGGCCCCGGCTGGAGGATGAGGCTGCTCTTCACCTCGTAGAGCTGGTCATCCAGCACCGCGCGCACCTGGGACCAGCCCGGCCGCGCGGCAATCTTGTCCCGCTTCGCCTTGCGTCCACACCAGCTCGCGATGACGCCGTCCGGGTTGCGCCGCGCCACCTCTTCCGGCTCGAAGATGCGGCCCTTCGCGCCTTGCGACGCCCGCGACTCGCGGCAGATGTCCTCGCCGCCCACCAGCTCCACCAGCTCCGAGCACCAGCGGATGCCGGAGATGAGCGGCTCGTGCCACTCCTCGAAGAAGATGCGCGGCCGTCGCGGCAGCTTCTGCGCCGCCTCCGCGTGTCGCGTGAGGTTCGCCGTCAGCTCGGCGGCCAGCTTCTCCGCCGCCTCCGCGCGCCCCACCAGCGCCCCCGTCACCCGCACCGTCTGCAATATCTCCGCGAGCGAGCGCTGGTTGAACAGGTACACGGGCACGCCGCGCTTGCACAGCTCACGGCCCAGGTCCGCCTGCAGGTCGGAGAACCCCAGCACCAGATCCGGCTTCAGCTCGAGAATCCGCTCGAAGTTCGCGTCCAGGAACGACGACACCCGGGGCTTCTTGCGCGCCTCGGGCGGGCGCACCGTGAAGCCCGACACGCCCACCACCAGCTCCCCCGCGCCAATCCGGTAGAGCACCTCCGTCGTCTCCTCCGTCATGCACACCACCCGCCTCGGGTAGGGCGGCGCGGAAGAAAGCAACTCGGTCAGGTGGACGCTCATGACGCCACCCTAACGCGCTCCACCTCGCTCGGCCGCTCCCTTGAGACGCCCCCACGCCTGCTCGGATTCGCGGCCCTCGCACTCCCAGTCGCTCGCCGTGCCAGTCCAGCCGTCCCAGCTGACACACGCCTCGTATCAAACGATGTCCGGTGCTGGACTTTGGCGCGCCCAGGCCGGTTTCTCGGCGTTTGATGCACTGCGCCAACCTGGCAGGTCGCTTGGGGAGTGGACGATTGCGGTGTTAGCATTCCAGCGCATGTTCGACCGGAGCGTCGTGTGCCTTCCCGGTCGGTGGGGGCAGACATGATCGAAAGCAACGCCCCGACGAATGGCGCCCCACCCGAGCTGGTGGACCCGCTTCTTGGACGGGTCCTCAATGAGCGCTTCCGCATCCTGGAGACCCTGGGTGCCGGTGGCATGGGCCGCGTCTACAAGGCCATGCAGGCGCCGCTGGACCGACTGGTCGCGCTGAAGGTCCTCAACCCTCACTACAACGACGAGGGCAAGGACCCGGGCTTCCAGAAGCGCTTCTTCCTGGAGGCCAGCGTCACCGCGAAGCTGCGCCATCCGAACACCGTCACCGTCATCGACTACGGCAAGACGGACGACGGCATCTACTACATCGCGATGGAGTACCTGGATGGGCTCACGCTCAGCCAGCTGCTCACGCAGATGGGACCGATTCCGTGGGCGCGCGCGCTCAACATCACGCAGCAGATCGCCCGCTCGCTGCGCGAGGCGCACAAGGTCGGCCTCATCCACCGCGACCTCAAGCCCGCCAACGTCATGGTCCTCAACCAGGAGACGGACCACGACATCGTCAAGGTGCTCGACTTCGGCCTGGTGAAGTCCTTCATCGGCGAGAGTGAGGCGCAGCAGGACACGTCGCTCACGCAGGCGGGCATCATCCTCGGCTCGCCGCAGTACATGGCGCCGGAGCAGGCGCGCAACATCGCCGACCCGCGCAGCGACGTGTACAGCATGGGCGTGGTGCTCTATCAGATGCTGATGGGCCAGCCGCCCTTCCTCGCCGCCCAGAGCATCGACGTCATCGTCAAGCACATCAACGAGCCGCCGCCGCCCTTCGGCGCCATCTGGCCCGGCCACGCCGTGCCCGCCGAGGTCGAGGCCCTGGTGATGAAGTGCCTGGCCAAGCTCCCCGTGGAGCGCTACCAGTCCATGGACGAGGTGCTGGAGGCCATGCGCCGCGTCGCGCACGCCGTCGGCGTCAGCGGCGTCTTCAGCGGCCCCCGCCTGACGGGCGTCGGCAGCGGACCTCGCAGCGGCCCCATCAGCGCGCCTGGCGCCGGCTCCGGCCCCAGCACCATGGCGCTGGACATCGCCGTCGAGGAGCCACCCGCGAAGCCCGGCAAGAGCATGGTGCCGCTCGCCATCTTCGGCGGCTCGCTGCTGCTGGGCGGCGCCGTCGCGCTGGCCTTCGCGCTGCGCCCCTCCACGCCGATGCCCAAGCCCCTGGCC
>NZ_JABUMQ010000052.1:0-42044 GCF_013336645.1 Myxococcus sp. CA039A
CCCGCGGGCCAGTAGTCCCTGGACGCACCCCGCCCGCCTGTCGGGTGGGGTGACACGGAAGCGTTGCCACGCGGGGTCCACAGTCATAAGACCTGGACCCCGTGTCCGCTCCCGACCCTCGGAAAGATCCTCGCTTCCGCCGCTACCGTGGTGCCGCGTATGGGGTCTACATCGCGCTCACCACGCTCTTCTCGCTGTGGATCATCTGGAACGTGAGCCGCTCGGTGGCGGCCATGACGCCAGAGGAGTTGCCACCCGCGGCCACGACGCTCAGCTTCCAGGAGTGTCTGGCGGGTGCCCGGGCCCTGTGGGACGAGCTGGAGGCGGGGCGCGAGAAGCTGGTGCGCGTGTCGCCCGCGCGAGACACGGACCAGGAATGGATGCGCTTCCGGACCTCGTGGCTGGCGCGGATGCGCGAGCGGGAGTCCCAGTGCGATTTGAAGGCCCGCGAGCGCGCGCCGTTGCGCACCGTGTACCGCCGCCTGGAGGTGGTGCTGGACCTCTACACCACGCACGCGGTGCAGTACGCGGACGAGGTGGGCGGCACGGTGGACTCGTTCCACGCCGCCTTCCAGGCCGCCAGCGCCAGTCCGGCCGCCACGTCCCCCCGGCCGTGAGTCAGCGCACCGGCAGCAGCGCGGTGTAGCGGCCTAGCGTGTCCGTCACGGACTGGGCCAGCAGCACGGAGGAGGGGCGCCCCTCCACGTTCACTACCCGATAGAAGCGGATGGACGTGAAGGGCAGGCCCGGAGGCACGCCCGGCTCTCGCGTCGATGACAGCACCCGCCCGCGCAAGGTGCGGCCCCGCTGGAGGGCGAAGGCCGTCACGGCCTGCTCGGAGCCGTCATTGGCGGGCAGCACCGAGACGAAGCGGCTGACGCGGGGCAGGTTCTCACCCGGCACGACATCCAGCCGGTAGAGGGCGGGGTCCAACCGCAGCACGTATTCGCCGTTGGCGTCCGTGAGGGTCTCCGAGGCGAGGTTGGGCGGAAGCAGCCGGCCGGGGACGACGTCCACGGGCTCCACCACCAGCCGCACGCCCGCGGCGGGGGAGACGTTGTCGGGCTGCAGGAGCCGGCCGCGCGCCACGCGGCGGTTGACGCACACCACGTCCGGCAACACCGTGTCCTCGCGAGGCACCACGGCCGCGGCGGTGGTGAGCCCGGAGGTGGAGCCGGCGGGAGGCACCACCACCAGCTCCAGCGGGGACTCGGTGGCGCTGGGCAGGGAGCGCAGCTCGAAGCGGCCTTCCTCGTCCGTCGTCGCCACGGCGCTCTGGAAGCTCCCGCCGCCTCCCACGCGCCCCTGGATCGACACCGTGGCGGCGACGACAGGTCGGCCGTCCAGGGCCACCACGCGTCCCGACACCCGCACCGCGGCGCCGAAGTCACCCAGCTCCAGCGGGCCAGGCAAGGGGACGCTCGGGTCCACCGTGAAGGTCTGCTGGGGCAGGAGCGCGCCCGCGTCCCGCGCCGTCACGCGCAGCAGCACCGTGGAGGCACTCGCGGCCTCCGGCGGCAGCGCCAGCGCGAAGGCGCCCGTGCCGCGATTCACGGGAACGCGCTGGGAGATTGGCTTCAGCTCGGCGTCCAGGGCCTCCACCGAGAGGTCCGCGTCCAGCGGCGCGCCCCCGTGTCCGGTCAACTGCCCTTGCACAGGCACCACGGCGTCGGCGGCGGGCAACAACCACTGCATCGCGAGCGCCGTGCCCGGGAACACGGTGCCCAGGTTCGTCACGGGAGGCACCAGGGGGTCCTCGGCGAGCACCGTCACCGCGTACTGGCCGCTGGCCACCGGCAGGGTCCACTGCCCGTTGTCCGGCACCAGCGTCGCCTCGTGGTAGCGGGCCACCCCGGGGATGAGGGCGCTCGTGCCGACGGCGCGCACCACGAGCGGCTCGGAGTAGGGACGGGAGGTGGTGGTCGACGACGCGGGTGGCACCGTCGAGCGCAGCGTCGTCCCGCGCAGCGAGGCCTTGTCGAACAGCTCCAGGTTCTGCTCGGCCCGCAGGCGACCCACCGGGAAGTCCTGCGCGTACAGGCCGAGAGCGGGGTTGGGCGTCACCTCCACGACGATGTCCTGGCCCGGGTCGCCACAGCCGTCCACGAAGCACACCTCGTTGGAGGCGCAGTCCGCGTCCGAGCGGCAGACGAGCAGGGAATCCTCCGGCTCCTCTTCAAGCAGGGCACAGCCGGTGCCCCAGAGCAGCGTCAGCGCGAGGAGGAGCCGCGCGGGGCCCCCCTTCATCGGCAGTCCCCCTGCACCGTGTTCACCACCCAGGAGTAGCTGATGACGAACCCCGGGTCGATGATGGAGCCTCCGTCGGGCAGGTTCACCACCTGCGATTCGGGCTCGCGGTCCGTGAGCTCCGCGTCGCTCACCAGCGCCTCCACCAGGTGCTGGCCCGGCGTGCTCAGCTCCGCGTTCGCCGAGGCCAGGTTGATGCGCAGCGTGCCCCGGTCCGGACGGCGGGCCTCGCCGTTGTTCGTCAGGGCGATTTCCCGGTACGGCCCGCGCGGGTCCTGCGGGCTGTAGTCGATGAACCAGTGCACCTTGATGCGGTCATCCACGTCCGGGTCCTCGACGGCGACCTCGAACGTCAGCTCGCACCGGCTCCCGCCGAAGTCCTGGATGATGTGCTCCTGCGGCAACACCAGCGACTCGATGATGCGCGGCGAGCGGTTCATGAAGCGCGGAGGCTCGTCGAGCAGGGTGTCGTCCTGGGGCAACAGGCAGCCGACGAGCAGGCCCAGACTCGCGGCCAGCACGCACGTCGCCCAGCCCTGGCCGGAGCGCCTGTCCCAGACTTCTCGCCGCGTCGTCGAGTCCATCACCAGTGCGACTGGGGCCGCTTCAGAGCAGCTCCTCGCCCTCCTCGGGGGGCAGGGGCCGCCCGGTCTTCTCCGCTTCCAGCTTCTCCAGGTGGCGGAAGATGGTGCGAGGGTCCACGCCCAGGTCCTTGGCCGTCTTCGTCCGGTTGCCGTTGTTCCGCGCCAACACTTCGTTGATGTAACGCTTCTGGAATTCTTCCTTGGCCTGGAGCAGCGGCATGATGGGCTCCAGGTTCTCCGGCTTGAGGTCCAGGTCGTCGGGGCCCAGCAGCGGCTTGTCGGACAGCACCACCGCCTTCTTGATGCGGTTCTCCAACTCGCGGATGTTGCCAGGCCAGCCGTACTTCTTCATGGACACGGCGGCGGACGGGGTGAAGCCCTTGGCCCGGGAGTTGAATTCGCGCGAGTACTTGTGGAGGAAGAACTTGCCCAGCACGACGACGTCCTCGCCGCGCTCGCGCAGGGGCGGCAGCTTCAGGGTGACGACGTTGAGCCGGTAGTAGAGGTCCTCACGGAAGGTGTTCCGCTTCACCTCGTCCTCGAGCACCTTGTTGGTGGCGGCGACGACGCGGATGTCCACCGGCTCGCCGCGGTTGTCGCCCACCTTGTAGACGATCTTCTCCTGGAGCGCGCGCAGCAGCTTCACCTGGAGCTGGAGCGGCATCTCGCCAATCTCGTCCAGGAAGAGGGTGCCGCTGATGGCCGCCTGGAACTTGCCCGCCTTGGTGGCCACCGCGCCGGTGAAGGCGCCCTTCACGTGGCCGAACAGCTCGCTCTCCAGCAGGTTCTCCGGAATCGCGCCGCAGTTGATGGTGATGAAGGGGCCCTTCACGCGGGGCGAGCGGCGGTGGATCTCCCGGGCGATCAATTCCTTGCCGGTGCCCGTCTCGCCGGTGATGAGCACGGAGATGTCCGTGGGGGCAATCTTGTCGATGCGCTTGTACACGTCGCGCATGCCCTGACAGGCCCCGACGATGTCGCCATAGCGCTGGTCCTCCAGCTTCCGGCGCAGCTCCGTGACGTCGAGCTTGAGGTCGTTGACCAGCATCGCGTTCTGCAGGACGAGCGACGCCTGGGCCGCGAAGATGGTGAGCATGTCCGCGCTCTTGGGCTCGAACCGGTTCACCAGCCGGTCATTGCCCACGTAGATGACGCCGAACAGGTCCCCCTTGTGCATCAGCGGCACGCACATAACGGAGTGCACGCGCAGGTTGACGACGGACTCGCTGGCCTTGAACTCGGGCGCGTCCACCGCGTCCGCGACGATGAGGGGCCGCTGCTCCTTGACCACCTTGGCGATGATGGAGTCGGACAGCTTCTCCACCGCGTCCTCGATGTTCTCCCGGGCCACGTTGCGCGCGACCTTCACGCGCGGGTCCCCGCTCTCCATGAGGATGAGGAAGCCCTTGTCGGCGCGCGTCACCTCGATGGCCTCGTCCATCAGGCTCTCGAGGATGCGCTCCACGTCGTAGAGGGCCAGCAGCCGTTCGCTGAACGCGGTGAGCCGCCGCAGCATGGCCAGCTCTCGGCCGGGCACGCCGGGCAGCTCCGTGGTGTGCGAGTCCGCGGTTTCCGGACTGGCCACCGCGTCGCGGTGAGGCGTGAGGGCGGAGGGGGGGGGCGCGCGCGGCGCGTCCTCGCGGGCGAACGTCAGCTCGGTGCCGCCCACGCGGACCACGTCGCCGGTGGCGAGCGCGTGTGAGTCGCGCTTCTTGCCGTTGACGTGGAAGGTGGCGCCCAGGCTGCCGACTTCGTAGCGACTGCCGTCGAACGTGACGTGCAGGGCGCTGTCGGGAACGCCGGAGTCTTCGAGCGGGATGTCGTTGTCCGGGCTCCGGCCGATGCTGGTGATGCGCTTGTGCAGGGCGACCGCGCGGACCTTGCCATCAGGACTGCGGACGGTGAGGCTGGCCATAGGGCTTCACGTACCTGGAGAAAAAGGCTCAGAAGGAGAGGGTGAGTCCGGCGCCGAGTCCGCCGGAAGTAGGGTACAGCCCCAGCCGTGCGGTGGGGCGAGGCGCGGTCGCGCGCGGCGGCCGGGAGACCGAGGACTCCGAGCGGGGCGCGTTGGAAGAGGGCGGATCTCGCGTCTCCACCGAGGTGCGTACCACCTGGTCCTCGTGGTGGTACAGCGCGTCCACCACGCCCAGCGCATAGATGGTGTAGAAGCCGGCGGCGGAGGCCAGCTTGAGCAACTGCCACGTGTCCCGCTGACGCTCGCGGTTGGTGGGGATGTACCGGATGGTGATGGACGCCTTGCCATCCTCGTCGAGCACGTTGTCCAGCTCGAGGGGCCGCTCCTCGAAGAGCGACTCGTAGGCGAAGTAGGAGATGATGCTCGTCACCGCGAGCACACCTTCGGTGGCGGCGAAGACGATGCCCAGGCTGTTGCGGCCTTGCTGGAACTGGCCCGCGCCGAACGGCACGAAGTTGACCAGGAAGTTGCGCTTCTCCACCGTGCGGACGTTGACCTGACTCGCCAGCTCCTCGGCGCGGCGACGGAGGACCTCGGCTTCCATGCGCTCACGTTCGCGGCGCTCGGCCTCGGCCTTCTCGCGCTCCTGGCGCAGCCGGCGCTCCTGCCGGAGGAACTCCAGCTCATTGGTCATGTCGTCCTTGATGCTCTCCAGGAAGGTCACCGCCGGGGGCGGGACGACGAACGGGTCCAGGCTGAAATCGGGGTCCAGTCGGAGCAGGGCGCGCAGGTGACGCGAGGCCTCCTCGGTGCGTCCCAGGTTGAAGGCGGCGAGTCCGGCCAGCTTGTGCAGCTCCACCAGCTCGTCCTCGTTGAGCCCGCCACGGTCGATGCGGGCACCCGCGCGGTCCAGGACCTCGGCGTACTTGCCGTATTCGAAGCTGGCGCGCAGGGCGGCGACCTCCGGGTCTCCGGCCTCCTGCGCGAGCGAGGCGGCCGGGGTCCACAGCAGGATCCAGAGCGAGATGAACGCGAACCTTCGACTCATTCGGGACGCAGGCTCCCGTGCAGAAGGGTGGGCTCGCCGGGACGCAGGTGCACCACGCGTCGCTCCGTCTGGAAGCCCGGATGGGAGATCTCCACCGTGACGGTGTGCTGGAAGCCCGCGGGCCCGCGTGGCGAGCGAATCTCGAACGGGTGCTGGACGCTGTCGCGCGCGGTGCGCACCTGGTCGCCCACTCGCACGGTGGCCTCGGCGGGCTCGTACTCGAGCGACAGCGGCGCCGACTTGGGCTGGGCGCGCAGGTGGAAGATGTTCTCCCCGTCGGGCTGCACGTCGATGGTCTCCACCACGTCCTCGCAGTAGTCGCAGGAGATGGTGATGGCGTGTGGGCCGGGGGCCATCTCCACGTCGTGCTTCTGGAGGGCCTGGGCGCTGGGCATGCCATCGTCCACGCGAATGAGCCCGAAGGGCCGCACGAGGATGGACACCAGGATCTTCTTCGACGCGGATTTCCGGCCGGCGACACGGTCCTCGCCTGGACCTCCCGGCAGGGCGCGGGCGTCCTCCTGGGCGCCTCCGGTGGGACGTACCGCGCTCGCGCGCGCCGCGCTTCCGCCCGAGGCGGGGGCCTGCCGGGTGTCGGGACGGCCGACGAGGGACTCCATGCGGGAGGAGGTGGCTTCGGGGGTGTAGCCCGGGGGGAATCGCGACGGATCGGCGCTCCTCGTGCGAGCACCGTCGGTCGGCGCGGCGGGACGAAGGTTCGGTCGGTGAGCCGTGTCCACGGTGCCGGGGGGCTCGCGCGCGTCCGTGCCCGGGTTTCCCGCGCCGAGTGTTCCCTCGGGGCTGGAGTTTCCGACCCCGCCGTTCGCGCCATCATGACTGGTGTCGCCGGAGCCCGGGTTGACGCCCTCGCCGCCCTTGGGAGGACTGTCCGTGCCCGGCTGGAGGGCCGCCGCATCCGCGCGTGCGTGGTACGCCTTGTAGGCGCCCAGGCTCACGGCCGTGGCGGTGAGCAATCCCACCGCCAGCCGGATGCCGCGCCGCCGCCAGGTCTTCACGCGCTGCGCGCGCTGGATGCCCTTGAGCAACCCGAGCGCCCGAGCGTTCTGCGCGTCCAGCGCCAGCACGTGATTGAGGCTGCCGAGCGCCCTCGACGTGCGCTTCTCCGAGAGCAGCCGCTCCCCTCGCTCCAGCAGCCTGGCGACAATGCGCTGCCGCGCCAGCTTCCGGTACGACGGTGGATCGGCGAAGAACGACACCAGCTCCTCGCCCACCCGGGAGAAGCCCAGGCCCGCGAGGTAGTCCGCCAGCGCGTCACGCAGTTTGCTGGCGTCCGGATAGCGCTGCTGAGGATCTCTCTGGAGACAGCGCGCGCAGATGTCCGCCAGCTCGTCCGACAGGGCGGGGAGGCGGCGGCGCGGATCCTCGTAGTCACCGTCGAGGATGCGCTTGAGCGTGGCCGTGGTGTTGGGCGCGGAGAAGGGCAGCCGCCCCGTCATGGCCGCGTAGAACATGATGCCCACGCTGAAGACGTCCGCCTCGGGGCCCGCCTCCAGGCCCTCGATGATCTCCGGGGACATGTGCGCGGGCGAGCCCACGAGCGAGCCCGTCACCGTCATCCGCTCCTCGATGTCGATCAGCCGGGCGATGCCGAAGTCCATGAGCTTGAGGATGCCGTCCTCGCGCACCATGACGTTCTCGGGCTTGAGGTCGCGGTGGATGACGCCGGCCTCGTGCGCATGCGCGAGCGCCGCCGCCAGCTCGTGGATGATCATCGCCGCCAGCTCCGGCGGATCCAGCGGACCTTCGTCCAGGACCGTCTTGAGCGTCCGGCCACGGATGTACTCGGTGACGATGAACGCGTCCTGCGCGTCCGCGGCGGAGAAGTCGAACACCTCCAGGATGTTGGGGTGGTGCAGCTTCGCCACGGCGCGGGCCTCGCGGGCCAGCCGCCTGCGCGACTCGTCCTTGCCGGCCAGGTGCGGGTGCAGCACCTTCACCGCGACTTCACGGTCCAGGGCCGTGTCGAGCCCTTTGTACACGACGCTCATGCCCCCCGAGCCGAGTTGCTCGAGGATGCGATAACGACCGATATGGCGGCCGACGAGCGTCATGACATGCGGCGGTTGTGCCTGCCCCTCCCTCAGTCCCCGAAGCTGATGCCCATGCTCTTGGCGAAGCGCACCAGTTCGCCGGATGGGTCCACCCGGCGCTCCTTTCGCGACTCGCTCAGAGGTACAGCGACGAGCTGCCCGGCGCGCAGGGCCACCATGTGGTCCCACTGTCCGTCGCGCACCAGGTCCAACACCCCACAACCATAGCGCGTCGCCAGCACGCGGTCCGCCGCGCTCGGACTTCCTCCTCGCTGGAGATGCCCCAGCACATTCACCCGAATCTCCGCCTCGATGTGCTGCGCCAGCAGATCCGCGCACACCTTGCCGGAGCCGCCCAGTCGCACCACGCCTCGCCCGGGGACGTCTTCGGCCCGGTCCAGCACGGCCAGCGTGCCGCCCACGGGGAACGCGCCCTCGGAGATGGCGATGATGGAGAAGCTGCGGCGGCGGGTGGCGCGGCGGCGCAGCTTCTCCACGATGGCCTCCACCCGGTACGGAATCTCCGGGATGAGGATGACGTCGGCCCCGCCCGCGAGCCCGCTCTCCAGCGTGAGGAAGCCCGCGTGGCGACCCATGATCTCCACCAGCATCACCCGGTCGTGGGACTCGGCGGTGGAGTGCAGCCGGTCCAGCGCCTCCGTGACGATGAGGCGCGCGGTGTCGAAGCCGAACGTCTGGTCCGTCCCGCTCAAGTCATTGTCGATGGTCTTCGGACAGCCGACCACCTTGAGGCCCTTCTCGCTCAGTCGGTGGCCAATCGACAGCGTGCCGTCACCGCCCACGGCGATGACTCCGTCGAGCTTCAGCGCCTCGCAGCGCCGCAGCACCGCGTCGGACACGTCGCGCTCCACCCAGTGGCCACCTTCGCGGAAGGCATAGAGGAAGGGGTTCGCGCGGTTGGACGTGCCGAGGATGGTGCCGCCCTTGGGCAGGATTCCCCGCGTGTCCTCCTCGGTGAGGGGACGCGTGAGGTCTGGCTCCACCAGCCCCATGTAACCGTTCTCGATGCCCACGAACTCATGGCCGAACTCATGCGTGCCCCGCTTGACGAGGCCACGGATGAGCGCGTTGAGCCCGGGGCAGTCTCCGCCACCGGTGAGGACTCCGAGTCTCAGGGAACGGGCCATAGGGGTCGGACGCGGGTGTCAGAGGGAGGGTGGCCCACCATGACAGCGACGTCGGACCTGATGATAGGAGGCCCCGGAGCCGGGGTGCAACGCGCGAATCATTCGGCAGGTCGGATTTCCGAGTGGAAACGCGAGCTTCCATCAGTCCCGCTTGAGGCGGCGACGAGAAGCGACCCTGTCGAGGAGGGCTTGAAGACGGGGCTGAGGGGCCTTGGGAAGGGCCTTGTCTGTCGGTGACTGTAGGGGCATCTCCCGGGCCATCTGGAAGACCTCGAGCAGCCGTTCCTTGAAGAGTTCGTTGTCCGGACGCTCCTGGAGGGCGCGGCGATAGGCGGCGGCGGCCCCCACGTAGTCCCCGAGGGCGAACAGGCGCTCACCCTCTTGCGCGGGTGAGGAGGGACCGACCGGCAGCTCCGGCTCCTCGGGCGGGCGGGCGGCCTCCAGCTTCTGGAGTTCCAGGGGGAGCAGGGACTCGCGCACGTTGGCGAGCTTGTCGGCGAGCGAGGCGTCATCCGGGAAGGCATGGGTGAGCGTCTCGTAGAGGTCGACCGCCTCGACGAGCTCGCCACGGCGCAGGGCTCGGTCGGCGCGTGCCTCCATCTCCACCCGGGCTGCAGGAGTCATCTGGGCGCGAGGTTACCCGCGCCGCCCGGGGATGTCACAACGAAGGCATGTGAGCGGTGACTTCGCCGCGCCCGGGGGCACGGGGTATCCGTGGGTTCGTCGTTTCTCGGGGCCCATGACCTGGCCTGCGGATGTGACGCGGGGGGCCTATGCTCGCGGCGTGAATCTCGCGTGGGCGGCTGGAGGCTGGTTGCTGCTGTCGGGCGCGCTCGGCTCCGAGCTGCGTCGAGACGGCTACGTGCTGCGGCCGCCGGAGCGCTTCCACATGGTGCGGTGGGAGCCTTACGTGGGCTCGGTGGCGGGAGCGGTGTCGCTCGACGCGGAGGCGACGCGGAGCCTGTCGGCGGCGCTGGCGGATGGGGAGGGGCCCGAGGCGGCGACGATGCTGGTCTCGGTGGTGGAGCGGAGTTTCTCCGCCACTCCTTCGGAGCGGGATGACTTCGCGTCGGCGGTGATGCAGCACTTCCAGCGGGAGCTGGGGGTGACGCTGTCTCCGGAGCGCGTGGACCGGGTGGGTGGAATCGTTCCGCGAGTGGAGGTGCTGGGCACGCTGCGCGAGGCGGGACAGGTTCGCACGGTGCTGGTGGCGGGGCTCGCGTCCGAGGGCCGGCACGCGGTGGTGGTGGTGAGCGCGCCGGCGGTGCGCTGGGAGTCGCTGGCGCCGGGGGTGCGCGCGTCGCTGGATACGTTCCGGTTGGAGGCGACGACCGCGCCGGGCGTGGTGCCGCGCCGGGTGCTGGGGGCGCTCGCGGGAGCACTGGCCGGGGCGCTGGTGGCGTCGTACGCGGCGTGGCGCCGGATGCGGGCGGGGCAGGGTACTTCCGAGGCGTGACGACGCCCCGAGCGCCTGTCGCGAGGTCGGCAATCGGGGACGGGCACCGGATTCCCTAAACCTCGCGGACCCCCGCGAGCCACCTTCGGCGGGGCGGAACCTATCCGCTGGCAGCCACGCCGCCAACAGGGCAGGTGGGTCGGCGAGCGCACGCGGGCCTCACGCTCCGGGCCGTGCGCGACTCGGTGCCCAGGCGCTCGGTGCTGGGATAGCGTGCGCGGCATCCATGTTCGTCCTCCTTCTCGTCGCCGTGCTTGGGCAGGCGCCGTCGGTCGCTCCCTCGGAACCGGGCGTGCAGGCCCCCGCTCGAAGCGAACCCGACTCCGCGCCTGCTCCCGCGCCCGAGTCCCCTCCGGCCGTGCTGCCTCCGGCCACCCACGAGCTGTTCCAGCGCATCCAGAACCGCGTCGCCCAGGTGCGCATCATCGAGCGGCGCTCGGGCACGCGCTCGTCCATCGGCTCGGCCTTCTTCGTCTCCGCCAGCGGGCACGCCATCACCAACTATCACGTGGTCTCCGACGTGGTGCTCCACCCGGAGGACTACACCGCGGAGCTCGTCCTGCGCAGCGGCGGCGAGCCCGTGCCGGCGCGCCTGGTGGACGTGGACGTCGTCCATGACCTGGCCGTCATCCGGATGGATGACGTCGTGAAGGACTTCTTCGCGCTGGAGGACCGCGAGCCGCAGCAGGGCACGCGCCTGTTCGCCATGGGCAATCCCCATGACCTGGGAACCACCATCGTCGAGGGCACCTACAACGGCTTCATCCAGGACTCGCTCTATGAGCGCATCCACTTCAGCGGCGCCATCAATCCGGGCATGAGCGGCGGGCCCACGCTCACCGGACAGGGGCGCGTGGTGGGCGTCAACGTCGCCACCATGGGAAACCAGCTCGGCTTCCTGGTGCCGGTGAAGCACGCGAGCGCGCTGCTTGCGCGCGCGCTGGAGGCGAAGCCGGACGAGGCCCGCACGCTCGTGGACACGGTGCGCGCGCAGCTCGTCGACAACCAGCAGCGCCTCACCGAGCAGCTGATGGCGGCCCCGGTGCCGAAGCAGAAGCTGGGCAGCTACCAGGTCCCCGGCCGGTGGATTCCCTTCCTCAAGTGCTGGGGCGACACGCCACATGACCCGGAGGTGCCCTACACGGTGACGAACTACCAGTGCTCCTCGGAGGAGGACATCTACCTGTCCTCGCATCACCGCACGGGCGTGGTGGCCTTCCTGCACCAGCAGGCCTCCAGCCAGAAGCTGGGCGCGCTGCGCTTCTCCTCGCTCTACAGCGCGCTGTACGCGCAGGACCCGGACACGGTGGAGGCCTCGCGCGAGGACGTCACCAACTTCCGCTGCACCACGGAGTTCGTGGACGTGGAGGGCCTGCCCGTCCGCGCCGCGCTGTGCCTGCGCGCCTACAAGCGCTTCCCGGGCCTCTATGACCTGGTGCTGCGCGCCGCCGCGCTCAACGCCAGCACCAGCGGCGTCGACACCAGCCTCACGCTGGGCGGCTTCACGGCGGACAACGCGCGCAAGCTGGCGCGCCGCTACCTGGAGGGGCTGTCGTGGACGAAATGATCTTCCTGGAGGTGCTGGAAGGGGATTCCGTCCACGAGCGCCACCGCCTGGAGCGCTTCCCCGCGACGATTGGCCGGGCGTACTCGAACGACGTCATCCTCGATGACCCCAAGGTCTCCCCCGAACACCTGCGCATCGAGCGGCGCGAGGACGGCGCGCTCGTGGTGCGGGATGTGGGCAGCCACAACGGCACCTGGCGCGTGGAGCCCTGGGCACCGCTCGCCGAACTGGAGCTGGCGCCCGATACGCGCGTGGCCGTGGGTGACACGGTGCTGCGCTTCCGGCGCAGGGACCACGCCGTGCCCGGCACCGTCATCACCTCGGCCGTCGCCCCCCGGGAGCGCGTGTTCGAGCACGCCCGCGCGTTCCCCATCGCGATGCTGGCCCTGATCTTCGTCAGCTCGCTCGAGACGCACCTGGGCAACTACGGCCGCACGGATTGGGGCGAGCTGACGGTGGCCGTGGTGACGCCGCTCACGCTGACGTTGCTGTGGGCGGGGGGATGGGCCGTCGCCAGTCGCATCTCCCGCCGCCGGTTCCACTACCGCACGCATGCCACCATCGGCAGCCTGGTGCTGCTGGGGGCCGTGGCGCTGCCACCGCTCGTGTCGGCGCTGGGCTTCAGCCTGGGGCTGGGTTCGGGCCTGTCCTGGCTGCACCACGCGACGTTCCTCTCGCTCATGGGCTGGGGCCTCTTCTGGCACCTGCGCTACGTGGCACGGTGGGAGCCCGCGAGATTGGTTCGAGTGCTCGTCGTGGTGACGCTCTCCTTCGGCGCCCTGTCCCGCGCGAACGACCTTCTGGGCAACGAGCCCTTCAGCACGTCGCTGGACTTCCCGCGCACGCTGCTGCCGCCGGCCTTCCGCATGACCCGCGCCCAGCCCGTGGAGTCCTTCTTCGAGGAGATGGAGGGGCTCCAGCAGCAGGTGGACGCGCTCGCGAAGGAGGAATAGCCGCGAGGGCCCGACGACGTCACGGGTGGGATGGTGATGTCAGACCTGGAAGGTAGAAGCCTTCCTCGCGCGCGAGCACCCTCCACGGGTGGCTCGCGGCGTGTGTCGCTGAGCGACCAGGAGGTCCAGGTGCGGGTGAGCGTGGCGCCGGAGCTGGCATCGTTTCGGGAAGTGGCGCGGGGGCTGTTGGCGCGGTGTCTGCCCCCGGAGCGGGTGTCTTTCGAGGAAGCGCCGGGCCCGTGGAATGGACGGGTGGATGCGCTCTTGAGCGGCATGGGCACCGGCGCGCTGCCGGTGGTGCCCCGGGACTTCCTGGGGCTGGCGGAGAAGGTGGTGTGTCACCGGGAGCCGGAGCGCTGGGCGCTGCTGTACCGCGTGCTCTGGCGGCTGACCCACGGGGAGCGGTGGCTGCTGGAGCGGGAGGTGGACCGGGACGTCCAGCGGCTGCGGCGGATGGAGCGCGCGGTGCGGCGGGACGTGCGCAACCTCGTGATTCGCGTCCGCTTCCGGCGGGGAGCGTCCGACGGCGCGGAGCGGTATGTCGCATGGTACCGGCCGGAGCACCTCGTCGTCAGGCTGGCGGCGCCCTTTCTCGTGGGGCGCTTTCCCACGCTGCGCTGGAGCCTCTTCACCCCGGACGCCAGCGCCCACTGGGACCTGGCGCGCCTGAGCTACGGCGCGGGACTGGCGTGGGAAGCGCCGCCGCAAGCCCCGGCGCGGAGCACGGCCGCGCGCAGGTCGCGGACACCGTCAGAGGGGACTCCGGTGATGATGGTGGGGGACGTGCCCGACACGCGGGAGGACGGTGACGTGCCGTGCTTCGTGGGGCCGGCGGGGCGGTTGTTGGAGGTGGTGCTCTCCCGGGCGGGGCTGAAGCCCACGGACCTCCATGTCTCGCGGGGACCTCCGCCGGATGGGGACGCGGAGGCCGCGGGCTGGCGGGAGGCGCAGGCCTTCCGGGAAGCGCTGGCGTCGGAGGTGGCCTCGGTGCGCCCGTTGTTGATGCTCGCGCTGGGCAGCACGGCGGGCCAGGCGGTGCTGGGGCCGGGGTTTCGCCTCAACCTCAACCGGGGACAATTCGTCCAGACGCCCTGGGCACGCGGCGCCATGGCCACCTTCGCGCCCGCGGACGTGTTGCGCCGGGCGGACCCTCGCGAGCGCGCGGAGCTGCGCATCCACTTCGAGGCGGACCTTCGCTCGGCGGCGCAGTGGCTGCGCCACGCCGGTCGGCGCGGGTAACGTCTGGACGCGGCCGCCATATCGTTCCCCACGGGGATGGTTGCTCCGTGGTTTGCCGGCTGGGGCGGGTCGCCGCGAGGGGCGTAATCTCGGAGGACGCAAAGCCCACGACAAGGGGACCTTCGATGCGCCGCTCCTCACTGACCCTGTTGCTGCTCCTTTCCGCCGCGTGCGCCCGCTCGCCCCTGGTCCGCCAGGGCCCCCCCGTCATCGTCGCCACGCCGGCGCTCGCGCAGCAGTCTGGCTTCGCGCCCTGGGCCATCTCCATGCCCTTCGGACACGCGCAGGACGGCAGCACGCTGGTGCTTCGGTTCCTGGAGCGCGCGGAGACGTCGGGCGCGCGTTACGTCAGCAACGTCCAGGTGGTGTTCATGGCGGACGACGGGGGCACGGAGCTGGAGTGCCGCACGCACCTGATGCCCGAGGGCCCCGTGCCGCCATGGAAGGCCCTGGTCCGCACCGCCATGGCCGCGGGGGAATACGCGCCGCTGCGGGTCATCCGCCGCCCCATCCCGTACACGATGACGCAGTGCCGGGAGCATTGGGTGTCCACCACGGTGACGGAGGCCACCCGGTCCGGTCCCAGCTCCGCTCGGGGCGCGGCCGTGTTGATGACCACGACCTCCCTGACGTCGCGTCCCGAGATTCGCTGCGAGCCCGTGACGGCGACGCGCATCCTCTCCCGGTATGCGTTCGAGGACGCCGTCGACTACGTGCCCCCGCGCATCGAGCGGCTCATGGAGTCCCGCCCGGAGCTGAAGCTCCTGGAGACCGAGGCCGAGTGTCTGCCGAGAGACCCGCTGGCTCCCCGCACCAACCGCATCGAAGCGCTGGCCTATGGCGGCTCTGGCCCGCGAGCCGCCTTCCTGGATGTCCCTCCGGTCGCGCCCGCGCGTGCGCCGAAGCCCGCTCCCACCCAGGTCGACCTCTGACGTCGACCCGGTACCGTACCGCCGCGCGGCTCACATGCCGCGCAGCGCGTGGGGCTGGTAGGGCGCCTCCAGGGCCTGGAGCTCCTCGGGCTGGAGCTTGAGGTCCACCGAGCGCATGGCGTCCTCCAGGTGCTCCAGCTTCGTGGCGCCGATGATGGGCGCCGTCACCACGGGACGCGACAGCAGCCACGCCATGGCCACCTGGGCCGGAGGCACGTTGCGCGCCTCGGCCACCCGCCGCGTGGCCTCCACCACGTCCCAGTCTCCCGCCTGGTCATACAGCACCGGCGCGTACGCATCCGTCTTCGCGCGCGGCGTGGCGTCCCGGTCTCCCAGCGACTTGCGCGTCCCCGCGAGCAACCCGCGCGCGAGCGGAGACCAGGGGAGCACGCCAATGCCCTCCGCCTCGCACAGCGGCAGCATCTCCCGCTCCTCCTCGCGATAGACGAGGTTGTAGTGGTCCTGCATGGACACGAAGCGGGACCAACTGTTCACGTCCGCCACGCCCAGGGCCCGCGCGAACTGCCACGCATACGTGGACGACGCGCCCAGGTAGCGCACCTTGCCCTGGCGGACGAGCTGATCCAACGCGGACAGCGTCTCCTCCACCGGCGTGTGCGGGTCCATCCGGTGGATCTGGTAGAGGTCGATGGTCTCCATGCCCAGCCGCTTCAGGCTGGCCTCGCACGCCTGAACGATGTGCTTGCGGGACAGGCCGCGCATGTTGGGGCCATCGCCCATGGGGAAGTACACCTTGGTGGCGACCACCACCTCCTCCATGCGCGCGTAGCGTCGCAGCGCACGGCCCGTCACTTCTTCGCTGACACCCAGTGAGTACATGTCCGCGGTGTCGAAGAAGTTGATGCCCATCTCCACCGCGCGGCGGAAGAACGGCTGCGAGGCTTCCTCGTTGAGGACCCACGGGCGCCATGAGGGGGTGCCGTAGCTCATGCAGCCCAGGCACAGGCGTGAGACGCGCAGGCCGGTGCGGCCCAGTTGCGTGTACTTCATGGGGAGCTCCTCTCGTCGGGTGTCGACGCGGCACATCGCCACGAACGTTCGTGAATATGCAACCGGTCAACACCGATGTGCTGGGTCATTCGTGATGACACGACTTTTCTGGATGCCGAGAATCCATTAAAAGTAGGGGGAATCCAGGGGGCGTCGGTCGGTGCAGCAAGGTCAACGCCCCCGGGTTCACGGGACGCGTGTGTGCCGGGCTGAAACGGCTTCCGTCCTCCTGAAAATCCCCCCGGGACACTCGACATGCACTTGCCGACTCGCGCTGCCCCCGCCTCCGCGTTCGTTCGTCCCGAGAACGCTACCCTCGTCGACGTGTGCCGTGCCCGGGCGGTGTCTCAGCCCACCGACTCCATCTTCACGTTTGTCGACGAAGAGGGGGAGCACACCGTCACCTATGCTGAACTGGATGCGCAGGTGCGCGCGGTGGCGGCGCGGCTCCAGCAGGAGATGGCGCCAGGAGACCGGGCGCTGCTCATGTACTCGCCAGGGCGCGAGTACGTGGTGGGCTTCCTCGCGTGTCTGTATGCGGGCGTGGTGGCGGTGCCCGCATATCCGCCGGATGTGATGCGACTGGGTCGCACGCTGCCCCGGCTCCAGGCGCTGGTGGCGGACTGCGGCGCGCGTGTGGCGCTCACCACGTCCGGAATCTCGGAGCTGGTGGGGCCGCTCACCGAAGGACTGGATGACCTGCGGGCACTGCGCTGGTTGTCGACGGACACGGTGCCTCTCGGTGAGGCCGCGTCGTGGCGCGATGTGGGCGTGCGCGAAGACACGGTGGCGTTCCTCCAGTACACGTCGGGCTCCACCGGCTCGCCACGCGGCGTGGTGCTGGCGCACCGCCAGTTGATGCACAACTGCGAGCTCATCTCCCGAGGGTTCGACGCGAAGCCGGATCCGAGGTTCGTCTCGTGGCTCCCGCCGTACCACGACATGGGGCTGATTGGCGGCATCGTCCATCCGCTGTTCCGGGACATGCATGCGTCGCTGATGGCGCCCTTGTTCTTCCTCCAGCGGCCCATGCGGTGGCTGGAGATCATCTCGCGCCACGGCGGCACGGTGAGTGGAGGGCCCAACTTCGCGTTCGACTTGTGCGTGCGCAAGAGCACGCCGGAGGAGCGGGCCGCGCTGGACCTCAGTCGCTGGGAGGTGGCGTTCTGTGGCGCGGAGCCGGTGCGCGCGGAGACGATGGACCGTTTCGCGGAGGCCTTCGCGCCCGCGGGCTTTCGCCGCCATGCGCTCTATCCCTGTTACGGCCTGGCGGAGGGGACGCTCATCGTCACGGGCCGCCAGCGCGTCGCGGAGCGTCCGATGGAGTTGGTGGTGAAGAGCTTCTCGCGCGAGGGCCTGGAGCGGGGCGAGGCGCGAGCACCGGAGCACTCCGACGCCGGAGCAGTCCTCGTCGGCAGCGGCGAGGTGCTGGGCGCGCAGGAGCTGCGCGTGGTGGACCCCCAGACGCGCGAGCCGAAGGCCCCGGGCCAGGTGGGCGAGCTGTGGGTGCGCGGGCCCAGCATCGCGGAGGGTTACTGGCAGCGCCCCGAGGAGACGGAGCGTGACTTCCGAGGCCGCCTCGCGGGGACGGGCGAGGGGCCCTTCCTGCGCACGGGAGACCTGGGCATCGTCGAGGGCGGCGAGGTCTTCGTCACGGGCCGCTTGAAGGACGTGCTCATCCTGCGCGGGCGCAACCTCTACCCGCAGGACCTGGAGCTGACGGTGGAGCGCGGCCACCCGGCCCTGCGCCCGGGATGTGGCGTCGCGTTCTCGGTGGAGGCGGAAGGGGAGGAGCGGCTCGTCATCGTCCAGGAGGTCTCCGGGAAGGCGGCCGAAGGGGGCATCATCGACGAGGCGCTCGCGCGCATCCGCGCCACGCTCGTCGAGGAGCACGGCGTGGCCGCGCACGCGGTGGTGCTCATCACGTCGGGCAGCCTGCCCAAGACGTCCAGCGGCAAGGTGCAGCGGCGCGTGACGAAGCAGGCGTTCCTCACCGACGGCCTGGAGGTCGTGAAGGAGTGGCGGGAGAGCCGCGCGGACGTGCTCGCGCGGGACGAGGTGGCGAGCGCGTCCGAGGCGCTGACTTCGGGAGACGTGTTCTCGTGGCTCGCGAGCGAGGTGGCGCACCGGCTGGGTGTCGCCGCGAGCTCGCTGGATGCCGATGCGCCGCTCACGCAGTACGGCCTGGACTCGCTGCGCGGGCTGGATGTGACGCACGCGGTGCAACAGACGTGGCGCGTGTCGCTGCCCCCGACGTTGTTGCTGCAAGGGCCGAGTCTGCGTGACGTGACGGCGTGGGTAGAGCGCTCGAGGAACTCGGTGGCGGAGTCGTCCACTCCCGCCGTGTCGGAGGACGCGACGCCGCATGTCTCGGACGGTCAGCGCGCGCTCTGGTTCCTCCAGCGCATGGCGCCAGGAAGCACCGCGTACCACATCGCGCGCGCGATGCGCCTCGCTCCGGACGTGGACCTCGGGGTTCTGGAGCGCGCGTTCTCGGTGCTCATCTCCCGCCATCCTGCCCTCGCGTGCGCCTTCCCCGAGGAGCGCGGCGAGCCCGTGCTGCGTCCCGCCGCCGCGCCCGTGCTGGAGCGCGAGTCAGCCGGAGGGTGGACGGAGGGGGCCTTGCGCGAGCGGTTGGAGGTGGAGACCCACCGTCCCTTCGACCTGGAGCGCGGGCCCATGATGCGCATGCGCGTCTTCACCGACGTCGCGGGTGGACCGGTGCTGCTGCTCGTGTTCCACCACCTCATCACCGACTTCTGGTCGTTGGAGGTGATGGCCGAGGAACTGGGCCTCCTCTACACGTCCGGTCTCCAAGGCGTGGCTCCGACGCTGCCGCCACCTCCGGCTCGCGTCGCGCCCATCCTCCGCGCGCAGGAGGCGCTGTATTCCGGTTCACGAGGCGACGGGCTCCAGGCGTGGTGGCGTGAGCAACTGAGCGGAGAGCTGCCGGTGTTGGAGTTGCCCACTTCGCGTCCACGGCCTCGGCTCCAGTCCTTCCGAGGCGCGGCTGTGACTTTCCGAGTGGAGGCGGAGACCGCCTCTCGCCTGGTGTCGCTGGCGAGCGCGCGCGGTGCCACGCCCTTCATGGTGCTCCTGTCCGGCTACCTCGCCTTCCTGCGCCGCTACACGGGACATGAAGACCTCCTGGTGGGGACGCCGACGGCCGGCCGGGCACGCGCGGATCTGGCTCGACAGGTGGGCTACTTCGTCAACCCCGTGGCCCTGCGCGCCACCGTGACGAAAGGGCTGTCGTTCTCCGCGCTGCTGGCGGAGGTGCGCGGCACGGTGCTGTCCGCGCTGGAGCGGCAGGAGCTGCCCTTCGCACGGCTTGTCGAGCGGCTCCAGCCTCGGAGGGATGCGTCGCGCGCGCCCGTCTTCCAGACGATGTTCGTGCTGCACTCCGGGCGTCCGGGCCGTGAAGCCCTCGCGCCCTTCGCGCTCGGAGGCGAGGGGGCGCGGGTCCGGTTGGGTGCGCTGGAGCTGGAGTCCGTACCGCTGCGCAATCAGGCCTCGGCCTTCGACCTGACGTTGTCGATGGCGGAGTCGCGAGGTGGCTTCGCGGCCAGCCTGGAGTACTGCACGGACCTCTTCGATGCCGAAGTCGTGGAGCGCATGGCCCGTCATCTGGGCGCGCTGTTGGACGCGGCGTCGCGGACTCCCGACGTGCCGGTGCTCGACCTGCCGGTGCTGGATGAGGAGGAGCGGGGCGCGGCGCTGGCCACCGGCCGAAGGCGCGCGATGTCCGAAACCACTCCGGTGATTGGACTGCATGAGGCCTTCGAGTCCTGGGTGGCGAAGACACCGGAGGCCGTGGCCCTGGTCGCGGGCACGTCGCGGTGGACCTATCGCGAGGTGAATGACTGGTCGGACCGTGTCGCCGCGAGGCTGCGCTGTCAGGGCGTCGGTCCGGAGTGCCGTGTCGGTGTTCAGATGGAGCGCGGGGGCCCCGAGGCGCTCATCGCGTTCCTCGCGGTGTTGAAGGCCGGTGGAACGGTGGTGCCGTTCGACGCGGGCTACCCGTCGGAGCGAGTCGCGTGGATGTTGAGCGACGCCGGGGCGCGCTGGTTGCTCGTCCACGAGCGGCTCGCACGGCGGCTGACCCTGCCCGAAGCCGTGATGACGCTGCTCTGGGAGGAGCACGGAGCCCGGGACACACGTGACGGGGAGTCGCCGTTCGAAGCACGACCGCTGCCCTCGTCGGACTGCACGGCGTACATCATCTACACCTCCGGAAGCACCGGCCGTCCGAAGGGCGTGATGATCTCTCACTGGAGCGCCCTGCAGTTGGTCGAGACGATTCGACAGGGCTTCGCGTTGGCCCCCGGAGCACGAGTACTCCAGTTCGCCTCACCGGCCTTCGACGTCTCCGTCTGGGAATACATCCAGGGCCTGATGACGGGTGCGACGCTGGTCCTGCCTCCTCCTGGCGAAGTGCTCGCGGGTGAGGCGTTGCACCGGGTGCTGCGAGAAGAACGCATCACCCTCGTGACGCTCCCTCCCTCCGCCTGCACGTTGCTGCCGGAGACACCGCTTCCCGACCTGAAGACGCTCGTCTCCGCGGGCGAGCACTGTCCGGAAGACCTGGTGACCCGCTTCGCTCCGGGGCGGGTGATGCTGAACGCCTATGGGCCTACCGAAGTCACTGTCTGCTCGGCGTGGTCCACGTGCGTGGTCGGAACCGGGGCGCCGGACATCGGCCCGCCCTTGCCGCATGTCGATGCCTACGTGCTCGACGAGGCCCTGCGGCCCGTTCCTCCTGGGGTGACGGGGGAGCTGTTCCTGGGAGGACCGGCCGTCGCACGCGGCTACGAAGGGCGCCCGGACCTGACGGCGGAGCGCTTCGTCCCGGACCCGTATGGTCCACGGCCCGGGGCGCGCCTGTATCGCACCGGGGACCTGGCGCGCTGGCGTCCCTCTGGCCACATCGACTTGCTGGGCCGGGTGGATGCACAGGTGAAGCTGCGCGGGTTCCGCATCGAGCCGGGCGAGGTGGAGGTGGCCCTGCGCGAGCTGGCGGGAATGCGGCAGGCCCATGTCCGTGTGTGGCGCCCGCCGGCGGGAGGAGAGCCTCGGCTGGTCGCATACGTGGTGCCCCCGGAAGGCGGGATGCCGACGCCGGGAGAGGTTCGAGCGAGCCTTCGCGCGCGCCTGCCCGAACACCTGATTCCCGCGGACCTCGTCACCCTGGAGGCACTGCCGTTGTTGTCCAGCGGCAAGGTGGACACGCGGGCCCTGCCGGCTCCGACGCGAGCGGCGCCCTCGGAAGGTGCTCCGCGCACACCCTTGGAGCAGACGTTGGTCCAGGCATGGGCTGAGACGCTTGGGTATCCGACGGTGAGCGTCCACGCCCACTTCTTCGATGACCTGGGCGGCAGCTCGCTGTCGGCGGTGCGCGCGTGCGCGCGGCTGCGCGAGGTGCTCGGGCGGGATGTTCCCGTCACCCATTTCTTCGAGCATCCCACCGTCCATGCGCTGGCGCGGAGGCTGTCCTCCGAGTCGGAGCCTGGGACGCAGACGGTAAAGCATCAGGAGCGTGCGGAGGCCCGTCGTCAGGCCCTCCAGCGTCGCGGCGGAAGGAATACCTGAGAACATGGCGGACCAGGACCTGACGGGCGGAAGTGGCAACGACATCGCGATCATCGGCATGTCCGGGCGGTTCCCCGGCGCGGCGAATGTGAGGGACTTCTGGCGCAATCTGCTCGACGGCGTGGAGTCGGTCTCCCGCCTGTCGCCGGAGGCGCTGGAGACTTCGCCGCTGGTGCCCGAAGCGCTGCGGAGACACCCGGACTTCGTGCCCGTGGCCGGAGTGATGGAGGGGGCGGACACCTTCGACGCCGACTTCTTCGACGTGCCCCCACGCGAGGCGTTGTGGATGGACCCGCAGCAGCGGGTGTTCCTGGAGTGCGCCTGGGCCGCGCTCGAGGATGCGGCCTATGACCCGACTCGCTACTCGGGGAAGATCTCCCTGTACGCGGGCGCGGCCCCGTCGCTGCACACGTTGGGCATGTTGGGACAGGGGCAACTGGACCCGGCCTCGCTGTACGAGGTGATGGGCACGTCCGGCGAGAACCTGGCCACCAAGGCCTCCTTCAAGCTGAAGCTGCGTGGCGAGAGCCTCGCCGTCTACACGGCATGTTCCACGGGCCTGGTCGCGGTCCACATGGCCTGTCAAAGCCTGCTGCTGCGCCAGTCCGACATCGCGCTGGCGGGCGCGGTGCGTATCTCCTTGCCGCAGCGCACGGGGTATCTCTTCCAGGAGGGGATGATTCTCTCCCCCGACGGACACTGTCGTGCCTTCGACGCGCGCGCGGCCGGCACGGTGCCGGGCAATGGCGTCGCGGCGGTGGTGCTCAAGCCGCTGGCGGATGCGCTGCGGGATGGAGACCACATCCATGCGGTCATCCGAGGCTCCGCGCTGAACAACGATGGTGGCCTGAAGGTGGGTTACACGGCGCCCAGCGTGGAAGGGCAGGCGGATGTCATCGGTGAGGCGCTCGCCTATGCGGGACTGACGGCGGACGACATCGGCTACGTCGAGGCGCACGGCACTGGCACCGCGCTGGGAGACCCCATCGAGGTCGCGGCGCTGACCCGCGCCTTCCGGCGGGACACGGACCGCAAGGGCTTCTGCGCGCTGGGCTCCGTGAAGACGAACATCGGCCACCTCGATACGGCGGCCGGACTCGTGGGGCTCATCAAGACGGCCCTGGTGCTCTCCGAGGAGGTGATGCCTCCCACGCTCCACTTCACGTCGCCCAACCCGGCCATCGACTTCGCGAGCAGCCCGTTCTCCGTCGTCGCGGAGAAGCGCGCCTGGCCGCGCGGAGACGTGCCCCGGCGCGCGGGCGTGAGTTCGTTCGGCATTGGCGGCACCAACGCGCATGCGGTGCTGGAGGAGGCGCCGAAGAAGGAAGCCTCGGGCCCGAGCGCTCGGCCCGCGCAGCTCATCACCCTGTCCGCGCGCACCGCACAGGCGCTCTCCGCGTCGGTGCGTGAGCTGGCGGAGTGGCTGGAGACGGCCCCTGGGAACATGTCGCTCGCGGACGTGGCCTTCACGCGCAACGTGGGGCGCGGTGGCTTCGAGCATCGGCTCGCGGTGGTGGCTGGGGACCGGGCGGAGCTGCTCGCGCGACTGCGGACTCCCAGCAACGGGCGCGTGCTGGAGGATGTGGCGGCGGCGCGCGAGCGGCGCGTGGCCTTCCTGTTTCCGGGGCAGGGCGCGCAGTCGCTGGGGATGGGGCGCGAGCTGTACGGCGCGGAGCCGCTCTTCCGCGAAACGGTGGACACCTGTCTGCGAGTGCTGGGGCCCTCGCTGGAGCAGGTGCTGCGAGACGTGCTGCTTCCGGGCCCGGGCGCGGAGGCCGCGGCACGCGAGGCGCTGGGAGACCCGCGCCATGCGCTGCCCGCGCTGTTCTGCGTGGAGTACGCGCTGGCGAAGCTCTGGGAGTCGTGGGGCATCCAGCCGGGAGCGCTGCTGGGACACAGCTTCGGCGAGTACACGGCGGCCTGCCTCGCGGGCGTCCTGCCGTTGGAGGACGCGCTGACTCTGGTTGCGGCGCGCGGTCGGCTGATGTCGAAGCTGCCCCCGGGAAGTATGACGGCGGTGGGCTGCGCCGAAGAGGTGGTGCGTCCGTTGCTGACGGGAGCCCTCGCCCTGGCGGCGGTGAACGGGCCCGAGCGGTGTGTGGTATCGGGACCGACGGCGGAGGTCGAGGCCCTGGAGCGGGAGTTGGTGGCTCGAGGCGTCGGCGTGCTGCGCCTGGCCGCCGGGCACGCCTTCCATTCGGAGGCCGTGGAGCCGCTGCGAGAGGAGCTGTCGCGCGTGGTGGCGGGCCTGCGGCTCTCCGCGCCCCGGGTGCCGTATGTCTCCAGCGTCACGGGCACGTGGATTCGTCCGGAGGAGGCGACGGACCCCGCGTACTGGGCGCGTCAGATGCGGGCCCCGGTGCGCTTCGGGGAGGGACTGGAGACGCTGAAGGAGGGCGGCTTCACGCTCTTCCTGGAGGTGGGACCGGACCAGGCGCTCACGGCGCTGGCGCGACTGGGACTGCGCGGACACGGAGGGCGAGTGGTGGCCTCGCTGCCTCGGGCCGACTCGAAGGTGGGGGAGTACGGCGTGCTCATGGCGGCCCTGGGCGCGCTGTGGGAGTCCGGGCTCGAGCCCGACTGGAAGCGGGTCTACGCGAACGAGCAACGCCACAGGGTGTCGCTGCCCACGTATCCGTTCCAGCGTCGGCGCTTCGCGCTGGATGCGCCCAAGGTGCTCGCGACGACGACTGCCGCCACCGTTGCGCCCGCACTCGACACCAGCGGCGCGGAGTCACCCGAGGTGATGGACGTCCCCGCGGACAAGGCGGGACCGCGAACAGATGTGGAGCGGGGCGTGCTCGGCATCTGGCGCGAGCGGTTGGGGCGCTCGGACTTTGGCATCCACGACGACTTCCTGGAGCTGGGTGGAAACTCGCTGATGGCGGCACAGATGCTCACGCGGCTGCGTGAAGCCTTCCCCGTCCAGCTTCCGCTCAGTGATTTGTTCGAGGCGCCCACCGTGGCGGGCCTGGCCGCGCGAATCCAGACGCGACTGGGGACCGAGGGACTGTCCGCGAAGGACGGTGTCCTGCCGCCGCTCGTGCGGGTTCCTCGGGATGGGGTGCTGCCTTTGTCGGTGGTGCAGGAGCGGGTCTGCGCGCTGGAGCAGGCGCTCCCAGGCAATCCCGCGCTGAACATGTCCGTGGCCCTGCGCCTGACGGGCGTGCTCGACGTGTCGGTGCTGCGGCGAAGCCTGGAGGAGGTGGTCCGGCGTCACGAAGCCCTGCGCACGTCGTATCCGCTCGTGGACGGTCGGATGGTGCAGCGAGTCTCTTCGGAGGCGCGCGTTCCCCTGGTCATCGACTCCCTCGATGAGATGGCGGAGGAGGCGCGCGAAGCGGAGTGGCGACGGCGGGTCTTCGCGGAGATGTCCCAGCCGTTCGACGTCGCCCACGGGCCGGTGGTTCGCGCGCGACTGTTGAAGCTCTCGGCGCGGGAGCACCTGCTCGTCATCTCGGTCCATCACGTGGTTTGCGACACGTGGTCCCTGGTGGTGTTCAGCTCGGAGCTGGGCGCGCTGTACGGCGCCTTCAAGCGGGGGGAGTCGTCGCCGCTTCCGGAGCTGGCGATTCAGTACATCGACTATGCGGCCTGGCAGCGGAAGTTCCTGGAGTCGGGGGCCTCCACCGCGCAGGCGGCGACGTGGCGTGAGCGGTTGGCGGGCATGCCCGGGCCGCTGGACCTGCCCGTGGACCTGCCGCCTGGCGTGGGGCCCGCGCTCAGCGGAGTCCGACGCGGCGTCGGCTTCTCGGCGTCGTTGACGAGCGGCATCCACGCCCTGGCGCGGCGAGAGGGCGTCACGGCCTTCATGGTGTTGCTCGCGTCCTGGCAGGCGCTGCTGGCGCGATGGGCGGGCCGCGACGACATCATCGTGGGCACGCCCATTGGCAATCGGAATCGTCCGGAGCTCGAGCCGTTGATTGGCTACGTCGCGCATGCGGTGCCCCTGCGCACGGACCTGTCGGGTGACCCGACGTTCCGCGAGCTGCTCGGGCGCGTGCGCGATGTCACGCTGGACGCGTACGCGCAGCCGGACGTCCCCTACGAGCATCTCATCCGGGAGGTGGAGCCCACGCGGAACCCGGGCCGCGAGCGCGTGTTCGATGCGCTCTTCGTCCTGCATCCCCGGTTCGATGCGGTCCTGGATGCTCCGGATCTGCGGATGCAGTTGGTGGAAGTCGAGGAGGGGCCGCCGCGGTTCGGCGCGGTGCTGTCGCCGTTGTCCGTGTCGATGGGTGAGGATGCTGGCGGTTTCGCGGGCACGCTCGACTACGCGGTGGAGCGGTTCGCGCCCGAGACCATCGACCGGCTGCTGTCGCACTGGACGGTATTGCTCACCTCCGCGCTCGCGGACCCGGGGCAACCGCTGTCCGGACTGCGTCTGGAGGCCGAGGGCCAGGAGGCGCTCGCGCGCGTCTCTGCCGCTGACTTGTCGGCGCCGCCGAGCACGGTCTCCGCGTTGCTGGAGTCTCGTGCCACGCGGGCTCCGGATGCGGTGGCTGTGTCGACGGAGGGCCAAGGTGACTTCACGTGGCGCGCACTGCGCGCGGAGTCGCGCCGGCTTGCGTCCGAGCTGCGTGCGAAGGGCGTGGGCCCCGAGGTGCTGGTCGCGCTCTGTCTTGAACCGTCCGTGGAGCGCGTGGTGGCGCTCTGGGCGGTCCTGGAGGCGGGCGGCGGCTACGTGCTCCTCTCCACCCCCCAGCTCAGGGAACTCGCGGCCCTCGCGCCTGCTGGTGGCCCACCGCCCTTGTTGCTGACGCACGAGCGGTTGCACACGAGCGTGCCGTTGGACCCGGCTCGGGTCATCTCCGTCCGCGCGCTCTCCACGCTGGCGGTGGAGGGAGGCCTTACGTTGGATGCCTCCGCCTCGCGAGGCTCAATGGAGTCCTCGGCTGAGACCCTGGTCTGCCTGGAGTCGCTGGTTGGACCGACGGGAGCGCGACTGCGTGCCATGCACACGGTGCGCACGGTGGATGCGCTGTTCCGGCGCCTCGACTCGAATGCCGAGGTGAAGGAGGGGACCTGGCTGTCGGCGGAAGAGGCGGGGGCGCCGGGGACGGGACTGGAGTTGCTGTGGGCGCTGACGCGAGGCCTGCGCGTGGTGCTGCCGTCGGAGCGTGCCCGCCTCGTGCTGGCCACTTCGAGCGGAGCGGGCACACGGCCTGGGCCCGACTTCAGCCTGTCGTTCTTCGCCAACGACGAGGACTCGCTGGGGGGACGCAAGTACCGCTTGCTGATGGAGGCGGCGAAGTACGCCGACGCGCAGGGCTTCTCGGCGGTGTGGACCCCCGAGCGGCACTTTCATTCCTTCGGAGGGCTCTACCCCCGCCCCGCTGTCGTCGGCGCGGGCGTGGCCACGGTGACGGAGCGGCTGGGGATTCGCGCGGGCAGCGTGGTGCTCCCGCTGCATGACCCCATCCTCGTCGCGGAGGAGTGGTCGGTGCTGGACAACCTGTCCAACGGCCGCGTGGGTGTGTCGTTCGCATCGGGCTGGCATGCGAATGACTTCGTCTTCGCGCCGGACCGGTACGCGCGGCGCAAGGAGGTCATGTTCAAGGGCATCGAGGAGGTGCGCACGCTGTGGCGTGGCGGCTCGGTGCTCCGGCGCAACGGCGCGGGTGACGAGGTGGAGGTGTTCCTCCGTCCGCGTCCCGTCCAGAAGGAGCTTCCGTTCTGGCTCACGGCGGCGGGGAGCCCGGACACGTTCCGCATGGCGGGTGAAATGGGGGCGTACGTCCTCACGAACTTGATGGGGCAGAACCTGGAGGACCTGTCGTCGAAGGTGGCCCTCTATCGCGAGGCCTGGCGGCAACACGGTCATCCAGGGCGGGGACACGTGAGCCTCATGCTCCACGCATTCCTGGGCGAGGACGAGGCCGAGGTCCGCCGCCGCGTGCGCAAGCCGCTGCTCGAATACTTCCGCAGCTCCGTGGACATCCTTCAGGCCTTCGTGGCCAGCCTGGGCCTCAAGGGAGACTTCCGCTCGCTGACTCCGGGGGACATGGATGCCCTGCTGGAGCACGGGCTGACGCGCTACGTGGAGGATGGGGGCCTCTTCGGAACCCCGGACACGTGCGGGCCGGTGGTGGAGCGCGTGAAGCGCCTGGATGTGGATGAAGTGGCCTGCCTCGTGGACTTCGGCGTGGAGGTGGAGGCGACGCTCGACTCGCTCCAGCAGTTGGATGTGCTGCGGCGGCGACATGCGCCGCTGTCCGCGTCGCCCGTGCCCACCGTGACGCTCCACGAAGGGCCGAGCGCCGCCGAGGCGTTGTTGTCCCTGGTGCGCCAGACGGGCGCCACGCACCTGCACCTCACGGCGACGCTCGCCAAGGCCCTGTCGGAGCTGCCCTCCGCCGCCGAGGTCCTGCGTCCCGTGCGGCGCGTCTTGCTGGAGGAGGCGAAGGGAGAGGTCGCGGACGCGCTGTCGCGTGCGCTGCCGGTCGAGGTGTCGCGCCGGGACCCGCTGCTCGGCCTGGGGGCGTGGACGCGGTCCGGGTCTGCTTCACCTTCGTCGAAGGAGCCCCTGTCCTGGGACGTGGTGGATGCGCGAGGCCGCTCCGTGCCCACGGGTGTGGTGGGCGAGCTGGCGGTGCTGGGCGATCAGGCGCCACGCGGCCTCTGGAATGCTCCGGCGTCCGCCGCGCTCCGGCTGCTTCCGGACGGCGGCGCGGGGCCTCGCCTCGCGATGGGGCGCAGGGCGCGCCGCCACCTGGATGGCTCGTTGGAGTTGCTGCCTCCGCTGCCCGTGTCGTCACGTCGTCCGACCCCGCCCCGCGTCGTGGCGCAGTCGAACGGCGCCGCTCGGCGCGAGGGCCCTCCGCCCATTCCACACGTCTCCCGCGAGCGCCCGCTGCCGCTCTCGTTCTCGCAGCAACGGCTCTGGTACATGGACCGGTTGGAGCCGGGGAATGTGGCCAACAACAACGCGGTGATGCTCGCGCTGACCGGCACGCTCGACGTGGCCGCGCTGGAGCGCGCGATCAACGAGGTGGTGCGTCGCCACGAGGTCCTCCGGACGACGTTCTCGATGTCCGACGCGGGCGGAGTGCAGCACATCTCCGCGGCGCTCGAAGTGCCCCTGCGGGTCTTCACGATGGATGCAGGGGACGCCCGGGGAGTGGACGGCTGGGCGCGGGACGAGGCGCGCAAGCCCTTCGACCTGGAGACGGGGCCGCTGCTGCGGGCTTCACTCCTGCGCGTCCGCGAGAACGAGGATGTGCTGCTGATCGTCATGCACCACATCGTCTCGGATGGCTGGTCCCTGGGCGTGATGTTCCCTGAGCTGGCGAGCCTCTATGCCGCCTTCCTCGCGGGCCAGCCGTCTCCACTCCCACCCATCACGGTGCAGTACGCGGACTACGCGGCCTGGCAGCTCGAATGGATGCGAGGCCCGGAGCTGGCGGCCGAGCAGGCCTGGTGGAGCGACGTGCTGGCGGACGTCCCCGTGCTCCGGTTGCCCACGGACCGTCCCCGGCCTCCGGTGCAGACCTATCCGGGCGCAAGACTGCCCCTCTCCCTCTCCCGGTCTCTCACGGACGCGCTGGTGTCACTGGGTCGGCGAGAAGGCGCCACGCCGTTCATGGTGTTGATGACCGCGTGGCAGACGCTCCTCCACGCGTACACCGGGCAGCATGACTTCGCGGTGGGCACTCCCGTCGCTGGACGCAACCGACCCGAAATCGAGCCGCTCATCGGCTGCTTCATCAACTCCATCGTGCTGCGCGCGGACCTGTCCGGAGACCCCACCTTCACGGAGCTGCTGGGCCGCGTGCGCCGCGCCTCGCTGGGGGCCTTCGCCCACCAGGAAGTGCCGTTCGAGAAGCTGGTGGACGCGCTCCATGTGGCTCGCGACCTGAGTCACACGCCCATCTTCCAGACGATGCTCGTGCTGCACAACACGCCGCCCATCGAGCTGACCATGGCCGGTCTGCGCTTGAGCAGCCAGGCCGTCCACACGGGGGCCACGAAGCTGGACCTCATGCTGGAGTTGGTGGAGTCGAAGGAGGGGCTGTCCGGAGGCATCGACTACAACACCGACCTCTTCGACGCGGACACCATCCACCGACTCTCGGGGCACCTGCTGCGACTGCTGGAGCAACTGGCCGCGCATCCGGAGCGACGCCTGTCCCAGCTCTCCGTGCTGTCCGAGGATGAGCGTCACCAGCTCCTGACCGAATGGGCCACTGCGCCCTCGCGCGAGTCGACGGCGGGCGAGACGGTGACCGCGTGCTTTGCGGCGCGCGCCTCCTCCGACCCCGACGTCGTGGCGGTGGACGACGGCACCCGCCGACTCACCTACCGCGAACTCGATGCGCTGTCCGCGCGCCTCGCTGGTGCGCTGAAGGCGGTGGGCGCGGGCTCGGGGAACATCGTCGCGCTCGCGCTCGCGCAACCGGCCGACGTGGTTGCGGGCCTCCTCGGCATCCTGCGTGCGGGCGCGGCCGTGGTGGTGCTCGACCTGGAGCATCCCTCCGAGCGGCTGTCCGGAATCATCGAGGATACCCAGGCGCATGCGGTGGTGACGTCCGGAGCGTGGCTGGCGCGTGTGCCTTCGCGAGAGGGCATGGCGGTGGTGACCCTGGAGTCCCTCCCGACGGGTGCAAGCCCGCTGCCCTCGGAGCCCCAGCCGCACCAGGCCGCGTGCATCGTCTACACCTCGGGCTCCACCGGGAAGCCGAGGGGGGTGGTGCTGGAGCACCGCCAGCTCGTCTCGGCGACGCGGGCACGACAGCAGGTTTATGGCGCCCCCGGAGTCGTGTTGTCCCTGGCGCCGTTCACCTTCGATGCCTCGCTGGCGGGGTTGCTCTGGTCGCTCTTCGAGGGTGGCACGCTGCGCTACCCGGACGTGGAGGACCGCGAGGACCCGAGGAAGCTGGCGGAGCTGGTGGCCAGGGATCGCGTGACGCACCTTATCTCCGTGCCGGCTCTCTACGCGGAGGTGCTCGCGGCGGCGCCAGCGGGAGGATTGGTGGGCCTGCGCGCGGTGAGCGTGGGCGGAGAGGCCTGCACGCTCGAACTGGCGCGCGCGCATCACGAGGCCCTGCCGTCGGTGCCGTTGTTCAACGAGTACGGTCCGACGGAGGCGACCATCTGGAGCACGGTGCATCGTGTCCGGCGGGACGAGCAGGGACATGTGCCCATTGGTCGGGCCGTGCCGGGTGCCCAGGTGTACCTGCTGGATGCCCGAGGTGGGCTGGCGCTGCCTGGCGCACCGGGCGAGCTCCACGTGGGTGGCTCCGGCGTGGCGCGAGGGTACCTGGGCCAGCCCGGGCTCACCGCCGAGCGCTTCGTGTTGGACCCCTTCGACACGCGACCGGGCGCGCGCATGTACCGGACGGGAGACATGGCCCGCTGGCGCCGCGATGGGAGCTTGGAGTTCCTGGGCCGCGCGGATGCGCAGGTGAAGGTGCGAGGCTTCCGCATCGAGCCGGGTGAAGTGGAGGCCGCGCTGCTCGCGAATCCCGAGGTGCGGGAGGCGACGGTGGTGGCGAGGGCGGAGGGGAGTGGGCCCCGTCGGCTCGTCGCCTATGTCGTGGCGCGGAGTCCCGGAGAGGTCGAGGCGCTGACCTCGGGCGCGCTGAAGTCGTGGCTGCTCTCCCGCCTGCCGCCCTACATGGTGCCGTCCGCCTTCGTCACGCTTGCCGCGCTGCCTCGTACGCGTCACGGCAAGGTGGACGCGCGCGCGTTGCCGACACCGGAGGCCCAGCCGTCGAAGGCCTCGAGCGCGGAGGACGCGGTGCCCCGTACGGAGGTGGAGGCGCGCCTCGCGGAGCTGTGGCGGCAGGTCCTCAACGTGGAGCGTGTGGGCATCCACGACGACTTCTTCGAGCTGGGCGGCGACTCCATCCTCGGCTTGCAGATTGTCACCCGTGCGCGGGCGGCGGGTCTGGAGCTGTCTCCGAAGCAGCTCTTCCAGAACCCCACCGTGGCGAGGCTCGCGACGGTGGCGGGAACACGGCTCGCGGTGCAGGCCGAGCAGGGACCCGTGGTGGGCCCGGTGGCGCTCACGCCCATCCAGCACTGGTTCTTCGAGCTGGGGCTGGAGGAGCCGCACCACTGGAACATGTCGCTGATGTTCGAGGCGCGGGCCGCGCTCGACGCGCCGCTGCTGGAGCGCGCGCTGGCGCGGGTCGTCGAGCACCATGACGCCCTGCGGTTGCGTTTCGCCAGGAAGGAGGACGGCTGGCATCAGACGTCCGTGGCGCCGGGCGTGTCGGTGGAGGTGGCGCGCGTGGACCTGTCGACCGTGCCGCCGGAGGCGATGGGGCTCGCGCTGGAGCGGTGCGCCCTGGAGCTTCAACAGTCCCTGCGCCTGGAGGCGTCGCTCGTCCGGGGTGTGTTGCTGGAGCGAGGTCCCGGACGTCCGGCGCTGCTGATGCTGGCGGTCCACCACCTGGCGGTGGACGCGGTGTCCTGGCGAATCCTCCTGGAAGACCTGGCGACGGCCTACGCGGAGCTCGCCGAGGGCGGCGCGGTGCGACTGCCACCGAAGACGACCTCCTTCCAGGTGTGGGCTCGGGGCCTGGAGGCACTGGCACGTTCGGAGAAGCTGCTCGCGGAGCGCGCGTGGTGGCTGGAGCGGCCCTGGTCCGAAGCCGCGCGGCTGCCGAGGGATTTCCCTGCGGGCATCAACACCGAGGCCACGGCTCGCCGGGTACAGGTGTCGCTGGATGCGGAGCAGACGAAGGCGCTGCTGCACGACGTGCCGAAGGCCTGGCACACGCAGCCGCAGGACCCCTTGCTCACCGCGTTGGCGCAGGCCCTGACGGCCTGGACGGGACGGAGCGTCGCGCTGGTGGACGTGGAAGGGCACGGCCGTGAAGAGGTGCTGCCGGGCGCGGATGTCTCCCGCACGGTGGGGTGGTTCACGCGTGTCTTCCCGGCGCTCCTGGACCTCCGCGACGTGCAGGGGCCCGGCGAGGCCTTGCGCGTCGTGAAGGAGTCGCTGCGCGCGGTCCCGTCGCAAGGCATGGGCTGGGGGCTGCTGCGCTACGTGGCGAAGGACGCTTCGTTGGCGGCGCTCCCTGTCGCGGAGCTTGGCTTCAACCATCTGGGACAGGTGGATGGCATCGTCGGTACGGGAGGCCCCTTCGGACTGGCCCCGGAGAGCGACGGGCTGAGGCAGCGCGCGGACAGCTCGCGGCGGCCGTACCTGCTGGATGTGACGAGCGTGGTGCGCGAGGGCCGGCTGGAGGTGACGTGGACCTTCAGCGAGGCGGTGCACCGGCGAGAGACGGTGGTGGGTGTGGCGGAGGACTTCGTGGCGAGACTGTTGGCGCTGGTGGCCGCCTCGCGAGCGCCCGACGCGGGGGGACATTCTCCGTCGGACTTCCCGCTCGCGAAGGTGAAGCAGTCGCAGCTCGACAAACTGGCGGCGCGGTTCGGAAAGAAGACGCGATGAGCGACAACATCGAGGACCTGTACCCGCTGTCGCCTCTGCAGGGCGGCATGCTCTTCCACGCCATCGCGGAGCCAGGAGAGGGGCTCTACTTCAACCAGCTCGTCTGTGAATTGCGGGGACAGCTGGACGTGGACGCCTTCATCCAGGCCTGGCGGGGCGCGGTGGCGGCGCATCCCGCGCTGCGCACGGCGCTCGTCTGGGACGACGTGGACGAGCCGGTGCAGGTGGTGCTGCGAGAGGTGGAGTTGCCCGTGCGCGTCGAGGACTGGCGCGACCTGTCGGCGGACGCCTTCGAGGCCCGACTGTCGACCTTCCTGGAGCAGGACCGGCGTGAGGGGTTCGACCTGTCGCGCGCGCCGTTGATTCGACTGACGCTGCTGCGAAGCGCCGCCGATGCGTACCGCTTCGTCTTCAGTCACTCTCACTTGGTGCTGGATGGCTGGTCCGTGCCGCTGGTGGTGCGGGACTTCTTCACGCTGTACGAAGGCTCGCTCGCGGGGCGGTCTCCGAGGCTCGTCTCGCCTCGTCCGTTCAGCGACTACCTGGGGTGGCTGGCCGAGCACGACCTGAAGGACTCGGAGGACTTCTGGCGCCGCGAACTGGCCGGGGTCGATGAACCCACGCCGACGGGCGAGGGGGCGGGGGAGGGCACGGGGCGAATCACGCGCACCCGCCATCTGTCGGAGTCCACCACCGCGGCGCTCAACACCTTCGCGCGTCGACACGGGCTTACGCTGAGCACCCTGGTGCAGGGCGCGTGGGCGCTGGTGCTGGGACAGCTCTCGGGCGCCGAGGACGTTATCTTCGGCACCACGGTCTCCGGTCGTCCTCCGGACCTCGCGGGCGTGGAGGACATGGTCGGGTTGTTCATCAACACCCAGCCCGTGCGAGTGCGCTGGTCCCAGGACCTGACCTGGTCGACGTGGCTGCGTCGCATCCAGGACACGCAGGTGGAGGCGCGCCAGCACGAGCATGCGCCCCTGGTGAAGGTGCAGCGCTGGAGCAACGTCCCCGCGGGCACCTCGCTCTTCGACACGCTGGTCGTCTTCGAGAACTACCCGCTGGATGCCGCGCTCACGTCCTCCGCTCGGGCGCTGGAGGTGCGCGACGTACGGGCCAGGGAGGCGGACCACTTCGGCCTCACGTTGATCTCCACCTCGGGCGCGAAACTTCCGCTGCTCCTTCGCTACGACCAGACCCGCTTCACGCAGGCGTTCGCGGATGCGCGACTGGAGCGGATGGTCCTCGTGCTGGAGGCCATCGCGGCGCGGCCGGAGGGGCGACTGGGGGAGCTGTCCCTGTTGTCCGGCGCGGAGCGGCACCAACTCCTGGTGACCTGGAACGACACCCGCGCGGACTTCCCGGAGCAGGCCACCGTGCATGGCCTCTTCGAGGAGGCGGTGTCGCGCACCCCGGACGCGCTGGCCGTGTCGATGGGAGATGTGCGCTGGAGCTACCGCGAGCTGGACGCGCGGGCGAATCAGCTCGCGCACCACCTGCGCGGCCTGGGCGTCCGGCGAGGAACGCTGGTGGGCCTGTGCTTCCGTCGCTCTCCAGACATGGTCGTGGCGCTGTGGGCCGTCCTGAAGGCCGGGGGCGCGTATGTGCCCATCGACCCGGCCTGGCCGTCGACACGGGTGTCCTTCCTCCTGGAAGACACCGGTGTGCCGGTGGTGCTCACCGAGGAGGTGCTCGCGGACGCGCTGCCGGCGACCTCGCAGTTCCTCCTCTGCCTGGACACGGACTGGGCGCGCACCGCGGGTCGCGAGCCCGTGACGCCGCCAGAGCCACTGGCCGGAGCCGGAGACCTCGCGTACCTCATCTACACGTCTGGAAGCACGGGGCGACCCAAGGGGGTGATGGTCGAGCACCGGGGCGTGGTGAACTACCTGACCTGGGCGCAGCGGGCCTATGGGCTCGCGGAGGGCAGCGGCTCGCCGGTGCACTCGCCGCTGTCGTTTGATTTGACGGTGACGAGCCTGGTGGCGCCGCTGGTCGCGGGGCGGCCGGTGGTGCTGGTGCCGGAAGACGTGGGCATCGAGGGACTGGGTGAAGCCCTGCGCGCGGGCAACCACTTCAGTCTGGTGAAGCTGACGCCCACCCATCTGCGCATGCTGGCCGCGCAGCTTCGTCCCGAGGAAGCCGCGGGACGCACGCGGGCCTTCGTCATTGGCGGTGAGGCGCTGACGGCCGAGGGCATCGCCTTCTGGCGCGAGCACGCGCCCGACACGCGCCTCATCAACGAGTACGGCCCCACGGAGACGGTGGTGGGCTGCTGCGTGTACACGGTGAGCGCGGCGGACCCGGTGAGTGGTCCGGTGGCCATCGGTCGGCCCATCGCGAACACGCGCCTTTATGTCCTGGATGCGAGCCTGGGCCCGGTGCCGGTGGGCGTGGTGGGAGAGCTGTTCATCGGTGGCGCCGGCGTGGCGAGAGGCTACTGGCGGCGGCCGGAGTTGACGGCGGAGCGCTTCATTCCGGATGCCTTCGGTACGGAGCCGGGGGCGCGGCTGTATCGCACGGGAGACCGCGTGCGCTGGCGCGCGGATGGACGCCTGGAGTACCTGGGCCGCGCGGACTTCCAGGTGAAGGTGCGCGGCTATCGCATCGAGCTGGGCGAGGTCGAGTCCGTGCTGCGGACACACCCCTCGGTGGGCGACGCGGTGGCGGTGGTGCGCGAGGACGTGCCCTCCGGCGCGAGGCTCGTGGCGTATGTGGTGCCCTCCGGCGCACAGCGACCGGAGTCCTCCGCGCTGCGCGAGTTCCTGGAGGAGCGGCTGCCCGAGTACATGGTGCCCGCGGCCTTCGTCGTGCTGGAGGCGTTCCCGCTGTCGGACAACGGGAAGGTGGAGCGGCGAGCCCTGCCGGCACCGGAGCTCACGGTGGTGGAGCGGACCGCCGAGATCGCACCACGTGACGCGAAGGAGGAAGCCCTCGCGAGCATCTGGGCCCAGGTGCTGGGGCGTCCCCAGGTCAGCGTGCACGAGGACTTCTTCGAGCTGGGGGGTGACTCCATCCTCGGCATCCAGGTCATCTCTCGCGCCGCGCAGGCGGGGTTGCACCTGAGCGCGAAGCAGCTCTTCGACCATCCGACGGTGGCGCGGCTGGCCGCGGTGGTGTCCGAGGCACCCAGGGAAGTCATCGCCCAGGGGCCCGTGACGGGTCCGGTGGAGTTGACGCCCATCCAGCGCTGGTTCCTCGCGCGCGAGCTGTCGGGGGCGCACCACTTCAATCAAGCCCTGCGCTTCACGCTGCGCGAGCGGATGGTGGCCGCGCATCTGGACCGAGCCCTCCAACTCGTGCGCGAGCACCACGACGCCCTGCGCCTGCGCTTCACGAGGGACGGGCAGGGCGGCTGGCATCAAGAGCTGATGGGGCTGGAAGGAACCCTGCCGCTGGAGACGGTGGACCTCTCGCGGTGCGCGCCGGGGGCTCGGAGTGCAGAGGTGGAGGCGTACTCGGCGCGGGTCCAGGAGCGCTTGAAGCCCTCCACGGGAGACGTCGCGCGAGCGGTGCTCTTCGACCTGGGGCCGGAGGTGCCGCAGGAGTTGTTGCTCGTCATCCACCACCTGGCCGTGGATGCCGTCTCGTGGCGGGTGCTGCTGGAGGATCTACTGTCGGCCTACCAGCGGCTTCGCGCGGACGAGCCCGTGCGACTTCCCGCCAAGACGCTGTCCTACCAGTCCTGGGCCTCGCGCCTGGTGGAGCATGCGCGCACGCCGTCCGCGCGGGAGGAGGCGACCTTCTGGCTCGGGCTCCCCTGGGAGCGGGTGGGCTCGCTTCCCCGTGAGGTGGAGGGAGGTGTCGCCAACACGGAGGGTGCTTCGCGTCTGGTGGAGGTGACGCTGGAGCCCGGGGAGACGCAGGTGTTGCTCCAGGACGTGGCGAAGGCGTTCCGCGCGAAGCCGGATGAGCTGTTGCTGGCCGCGCTCGCGCACGTGCTGCGTCGCTGGACGGGGGCATCGTGCGTGCGGGTGGAGATGGAGGGGCACGGGCGCGAGAACCTCTTCGGAGAGGTGGACCTCTCGCGCACGGTGGGCTGGTTCACCAGCCTGTACCCGGTGCTGGTGGAGTCGATGGGGGATGGGCCCGGGGCGTGGGTGCGAGCGGCGAAGGAGGCCGTGCGGCGCACTCCGTCGAAGGGCGTGGGGTTCGGTGTGCTGCGCTACCTGTCGCCGGACCGGGCGCTGCGCGAGCGACTGAGCGCCTTGCCCGTGCCGGAGGTGGGGTTCAACTATCTGGGGCAGTTCGACAATGTGCTGCCCGCCACGGCGCCGCTGCGCTTGTCGGAGGGCTCGGCGGGGCCCACGCACGCGCCAGAAGGGCTGCGCGCGCACCTGCTCGACGTGGACTGCGCCGTCAGCGGCGGCCGGATGCGGCTGATGTTCACCCATGGCTCGGGGATTCATCGGACCGAAACCGTGGAGAGGCTGGCTCACGCGCTGCGAGCGGCCCTGCGGGAACTCATCGCGCATGGGACGTCCGAGGACCCGCGTGGACTGTCACCTCTGGACTTCCCCCTGGCGAAGCTGGGGCAGGGTGCGCTGGAGGGGCTCGCGGACCGGCTGGCCTCCCAGGGACAGCGGCTTCGCGACGTGGAGGACCTGTATCCCTTGTCGCCGTTGCAGCAGGGCATCTTGTTCCACCACCTCCAGGAGGACGAGACCCAGCCCTACTTCAACCAGATCGCCTTCGAGCTGGATGGCGTCCTCGATGTGACGGCGCTGACGGAGGCGTGGCGGCAGGCGGCACAGCGCTTCACCATCCTGCGCACGGCGTTCTTCTGGGAGGGATTGGACGCGCCGCTGCAGGCGGTGATGCGCGACGTGGAGCCCACCGTCTCCGTGGAGGACTGGCGCACGGTGCCTCGGGAGGAACTGGAGGCCCGGGTGTCGGCCTTCTTCGTGGCGGACCGTCGGCGCGGGTTTGAACTCTCCGTCGCGCCGCTGTTCCGGCTGGCGCTGTTTCGCACGGACGAGCGCGTCTGGCGCGTGGTGTTCAGCGTCACGCACCTGTTGCTGGATGGCTGGTCCACGCAGTTGGTGACGCGGGACGTGTTCACCCGGTACGAGGCGCTTCGGCGTGGAGTGACGCCGCCGCGGGGGGATGTGCGGCCCTACCGGGACTTCATCGCGTGGCTGGAGGGGCAGGACCAGGGCGCCGCGAGGGACTTCTGGCGCAAGGCGCTCGTGGGCTTCGCGGAGCCCACGCGGTTGAATGTGGGAGGTGTGCCTCGGAGACAGGGGGAGCGGGGGGACGAGGAGGTGCGGCTGGGAGCGGAGGAGACGTCGGCGTTCGTCGCCTTCGCCCGGCAGCAGGGGCTCACACCGGGCACGTTGCTGCAGGGCGCCTGGGCGGTGCTGCTGGGGCGCTACAGCGGCGGCGATGACGTGGTCTTCGGTCTGACGGTCTCCGGACGGCCGCCCGAGCTTGCTGGCATCGAGAGCATGGTGGGCATGTTCATCAATGCCATCCCCGTGCGCGTGCGGATGCCCGCCTCACGGCCCGTGGGGCCGTGGCTGAAGGAACTGCAGTCGTGGTTGCAGGAGGCGCGTCAGTACGAGTCCTCTCCGCTGGTGGAGGTGCGCCGCTGGAGCGAGGTGCCTTCGAGCGAGCCGCTGTTCGAGAGCCTCGTCATCTACGAGAACTATCCGATGGAGGCGGGGCTCTCCACGCCGTCGGATGAGCTGGTGGTGCGCAACCCCACGTCGATGGAGGTGGACCACCACCCGCTGACGTTGATGGCGCTGCCGGGACACGAGCTGGTGCTTCGGCTGACCTATGACGCAAGGCGCTTCGGCGCGACGGGGGTGCGGCGGATGCTGGCGCACCTGCGTCACGTGTTGCGCGAGCTGCGTGAGAAGGTGGAGCGGCCGTTGTCGGAGTTGGCGTTGCTCGACGTGGAGGAGCGACGACAGGTCCTCACCGAGTGGAATCCCCTGGCGCGTGATGCACATGTGCCCGTGGCGGTGTTCCGTCCGGTGGAAGCCCAGGTGGCTCGGGTTCCCGAGGCCATCGCCGTCACCGATGGGACGCGGGCGCTGACCTATGCGGAGCTGGAGGCTCGGGCGAATCAGCTCGCGCATCACTTGGCGGAATTGGGAGTTTCCGTCGGGAGCAAGGTGGGCCTGTGTCTGGACAAGAGCCTGGACCTGGCCGTCGCCGTGCTGGGCACGCTCAAGGCGGGGGCCACCTATGTGCCGTTGGATCCGCGCTATCCGGTGGAGCGACTGGCGTTCATGCTGGAGGACTCGGGCGCCGTCGTGGTGCTGAGTCACTCCCGGCTGGGCACGGTGTTGCCGGTGGACTCGCGCGCGCGTCGCGTGTTCATGGACCTGGAGTCCGAGGCGCTGGCGCGTCAGCCGACCCGGGCTCCTGCTCGAGAGGCTCCTCCGGAGTTGGCGTGTTACGTCATCTACACGTCGGGCAGCACGGGGCGGCCCAAGGGCGTGGCGCTGTCGCATCGTGCGCTGTCACATCTGCTGACGTGGCAGCTCGAGCGGTCCGTGAATCCCACGGCGACGACGCTGCAGTTCGCGGCGCTCAGCTTCGATGTGTCCTTCCAGGAGATGTTCTCCACCTGGTGGGCCGGTGGCACGTTGGTGCTGCCCTCGGAGGACGTGCGTCAGGATTTGTCAGCACTTCTGACGTTCCTGGACCGGCACGCGGTGGAGCGCCTCTTCCTGCCCTTCGTGGCGCTTCAAGCCCTGGCGGAAGTCGCGGTCCAGAGCCCGACGGTGCCCAGAGCGCTGCGCGAAGTGGTGACCGCGGGTGAGCAGCTCCAGGTGACGCCCTCGCTGGTCGCGTTCTTCGAGCGTCTCCCCGGGTGCGTGCTGGAGAATCAATACGGGCCATCGGAGACGCATGTCGTCTCCGCGCACCGGTTGCGGGGGGCGCCTTCATCGTGGCCGCGTCTTCCGTCCATCGGCGCGCCGCTGCCGCACTGTCAGCTCTATGTGTTGGATGCATGGGGACAGCCCTGTCCCGTGGGGATTTCGGGCGAGCTTTTCATCGGTGGCGCGCATCTGGCGCACGGGTATGTGGGTCGGCCGGAGCTGACGGCGGAGAAGTTCGTTCCGCATCCGTTCAGCGAGGTGGCTGGAGCCCGGTTGTACCGCACGGGAGACCTGGCCCGATGGACGGCGGAGGGGACGGTGGAGTTCGTGGGCCGCCTGGATGGTCAGGTGAAGCTGCGAGGCTTCCGCATCGAGCTGGGCGAGGTGGAAGCAGCGCTCCGTGCCGCGCCGGGTGTTCGCGATGCGGCCGTGGTGGTGCGTGAGGATGTTCCTGGGGACCGGAGGTTGGTGGGGTACGTCGTCCTCTCGGAGCCGGAGGGGGCGAAGCGGGAGGCTCTGCGCGCGCATGTCGGGGCACATCTGCCCGAGTACATGGTGCCGTCCACGTTCGTGACGCTGGACGCGCTGCCGCTGACGCCGAGTGGCAAGGTGAACCGCAAGGCGCTGCCCGTGGTGGATGCGGGGCGCGAGGGCGTGAGTGCCTATGTGGCGCCGCGCACCGCGACGGAGGACTTGCTGGCGGGGCTCTTCGCGGAGGTGCTCGGGCTCGACAGGGTGGGGCTGTACGGCCACTTTTTCGAGCTGGGAGGCCACTCGCTGCTGGCCACGAGGGCCATCTCCCGGGTGCGGAGTGCGTTTGGTATCGAGCTGCCGCTGCGCGAGCTGTTCGAGGCTCCGACCGTGGCGGAGCTCGCGAGTCGGGTGGATCGACTGATTCGAACGGGGGCTGCACAGGTGTCGCCGCCGTTGGTGCCAAGGGAAGGCAAGAGTCGGCCGCCGAGGCTGTCCTTCGCGCAGCAGCGCCTGTGGTTCCTGGACCAGCTCGAGCCGTTGAGCGCTTCGTACAACGTGCCTGGCGCGGTGCGGATGACGGGGCCGTTGAACCGGGATGCGCTGGCTCGAACGTTCCAGGAACTCGTTCGGCGTCACGAAGCGCTGCGCACCACATTTCGAAGTGTGAACGGCGTCGCCGTGCAGATCGTCGCGCCGGAGTCACCGGTGGTGTTGCACGACGTCGATCTGGAAGGGCTTCCCGAGGAGCGCCGCGAGGCCGAAGCACGTCGTCACGTGGAGCAGGCCGTGTTGCTTCCGTTCGACCTGACGGTGGGGCCGCTGTTGCGAGTGACGCTGGTGAGGCTGTCAGCGGAAGCACATGTGTTGGTGGTGGTGCTGCACCACATCGTGTCGGACGGGTGGTCGACGGAGGTGTTGGTGAGGGAGGTGGCGGCGCTCTACGAGGCGTACGCGGCAGGCAAGCCGTCACCGCTGGGCGAGTTGCCGGTGCAGTACGCGGACTACGCGGAGTGGCAGCGAGGGTGGTTGCAGGGAGAGGTGCTGGAGCAGCAGGTGGAGTACTGGCGGAGGCAATTGGAGGGAGCGCCGAAGGCGTTGGAGTTGGTGACGGACAAGCCGAGGCCGGCGGTGCAGAGCTTCCGAGGGGCCATGTTGGAGAGGCGGTGGCCGAAGGAGCTGTGGAGGAAGGTGGAGGAGGCGAGCCGGAGGGAGGGAGCGACGCCCTTCATGGTGTTGCTGGCGGCGTACCAGGTGGTGCTGGCGAGGTACGCGGGGCAGGAAGAAGTGGTGGTGGGGTTTCCGATAGCGGGACGTACGCACGCGGAGACGGAAGGGCTGATTGGGTACTTCGCGAACACGTTGGTGCTGAGGGGGCGAGTCCGCGAGGAGGAGAGCTTCCGGGAATTGGTGGGGAGGGCGAGGGAGGTGACGTTGGGTGCGTACGCGCACCAGGACGTGCCGTTCGAGAAGTTGGTGGAGGAGTTGGTGCCGCGGAGGGACATGAGCCGCAGTCCGCTCTTCCAGGTGTCGTTGACGTTGCAGAACACGCCTGGGGTGGAGGTGAAGCTGGGGGAGGGGTTGGTGCTGAAG
>NZ_JABUMQ010000530.1:0-4375 GCF_013336645.1 Myxococcus sp. CA039A
CGGCGGAGGCAGCAGCGGCGCCACACGCTGCCAGAAGGCGTCGGGAACGAGTTCGCGGACCATGCACTCAAGCTGGGGATGCCCTTCGTCGGTGGCCACCCCAGCCCTGACTTTTGTTAGGTCCTCTTAGTGGCCCGCGAGGTTCTCTCCCGCGGCCTCGTGCCCGACGAAGAGGAAATTCTTCCGGCCCAGCGATGCCTTTCTCAGCGCCGCCTCCGAGCGGTTGTTGTCCAAGGGCAGGCGCGTGTCCTCGACAAAGCGAGTCAGCGCGTCCCATTGCTTCGTCGCGTAGGAGAGGGCCTGCCCCATCGGACTCTTTGGCGGGTGGCGCGGTGCCTGGGCGGCGAGCCACATGCGCAGACGCGCGAGAATGGCGACGCTGTATTCCTGGCGCAGCGCTCGGTGCGCGGCGGACCAGCCACATGCGTCCCATGATGCGTCCGCCACCTTTCAAGTCCAGCGACTCTACGCTCCGTCACTCCACCTCGCGCCGCGTCTCTTCACGCAGGGCCGGGCTGCGACGTCGCAGGCCACGCGCGACAAGTGCCGTCAGCAGCGCCCATGCGAGCCCAGCCACCCAGCCACCCAGCACGTCCGTGGGGTAGTGCACCCCCAGGTACACCCGCGTCAGTCCCACCAGCAGCGGGAGCAGCAGCGCCACCGTGAGGATGTATGCCTTCACGCGCCTGCTCTCCGCGAGCTGCGCCAGGAGCGCTCCCAGCGTGAGGTACACGATGGCCGACAACATCGCGTGTCCGCTCGGGAAGCTCGTCGTCATCACCTGCTTCAGGTGCGGCACTACCGAGGGCCGGGGCCGGGAGAAGAACTGCTTCAGCGCCCCGTTCAGCAGCGTCCCACCCACTGTCGCCACGAGCAGCAACAGCAACGTCCGGTAGCGCCGCACCAGCACCAGGAAGCCGCTCACCGCCAGCGTCACCAGGAACAACACCGGCGCGCCTCCCAGTGACGTCACATCCTCCGCAGTGAGCCGCAACCACCAGGGCCCTCTCGGCACCAGCGGGTCCTCCGGACTTCGCAGCGCTCGCAACACCCGCTCGTCGAAGTCCTGCGTCTCCCCCTCCGACACTTCGTCCGACAACGCGATGAACCCCAGACAGCACACGCCCAGCAACAGCAGCGTCCCGATGAGCCGCGTCACCGCCACGTTCTGCTGGGACATCCTCGCCCACAAGCCTCGCCACATATCCGCGACACTATGCCTGGGTCCACACACGGAGGCCCGCATCACGTGCGGACTGTCGCTTCGTGGGCTCCGGCCTCGACACCGGCCCCCAGGGACCCGCGCTCAGGGCGTCAGCGGGAACGGCGCGCCGGAATTCGCCTCATTCTCGGGCTTCACCACCGCGAGCGACACCCGCTCCGCCCCAGAGTCCTTCGCCAGTTGCATCACCTTCATCACGTCCGCATACGTGAGCGACTGGTCCACCTTGAGCAACAACCGCCTCCGAGGCACCTGCGTCAGCTCGGCCTTGAGTTTCGCCTGGAGGGCGCGCTCGTCCGGATAGGCCTCGGACTCCACGAACAGCTTCCGGTCCGGCGTCACCGAGAGGATCAGCGGGTCGGGCCCGTCCTCCTCCTCGATGTGCTTCGCCTGGGGCAGCTCCACGTCCTTGCCTCGCTGCATCATGGGCGTCACCACCATGAAGATGATGAGGAGGACGAGTACCACGTCGACCAGGGGAGTGACGTTGATGTCACTCTTCATTCCACCCCGGCCACCACCACTGGACATGCCCATGCGCGACTGCTCCTTGCGTAGAAGGGACAGTCACAGAGGTACACGGACACGATGACCCGTTGGCGGGCGGACGTCCCGCGTCGGGTCATCGTTCCGTCACGACACTGCTAAATTCCTGACCTGGTCTCATGGGACCGAGTTCGGAACGGGAGGACTTGGATGAGCGCGCGCGGGGTCATCTGGCTGCTGCTGGCACTTACCGTGACAGGCTGTTCAACGACCCGGATCGTGCGCCTGGACACGGGGGACGGACAGCCTCTTGTCCACACACCGTTCGTTGAAGACGACGCCGAGTTCGTGGAACTGGACGACGATGAATTCGAGGTGACCGTGGTGGCGCTCGCCAGGGACGTGCAGCCCTTCGCCAACCCCCTGCGAGAGGCCCGCCAGCTCTTCGCAGTCCCCGAAAGAGGTGGCGTGTACCTGTACCAGCCTCGCAGCCACCGGCTCATTCCGCAGGAAAGAGAGAAGGACCCAGACGGCCCGCGGCTCCTGGAGTCCTACGCGGATGACGAGCTGACGCGCGCCTACGGACGGTGGTGCGAGCGCAAGTCACAGCCCGGAGACTGCTTGCACCTGCTGGCCGAAGGCCCCCTGCTGGCCAGTGACGGCAAGTACTCACTGGCCATGGCCATCGCCATGGGCTCGGTCTGGGAGGAGACCGCAGAGGCCCTGAGAGACATGGCGGACCCGCAGGCACTTCTGGCGACGGTGAGTGCCTCCGTCAGCATGTATCTGCTCCTTTGGTCGCTACCCGAGCCCGTCAGCAAGGGACTGGCTGCTCTCCTAACGGCCACGGCCATCGCCTATCTGGGTGTGGACACCGTGTGGACCCTGCTGGATGGATGGATCGCACTGGTGCGCGAGGTAGACCGGGCCACCACCTTCGAGCAGCTCAGCAAAGCTGGCGAAGCGTATGGCGAAGTCCTCGGGGAGAACTCGGCCCGCATCTTCGTCTTGCTGGCCACCGCCGCCATTGGCAATACGGCGGGACTGGCAGTCAAAGCCTCGCGCCTACCGGGCTCGGCCCAGGCTGCCGTCGCACTGGAAACGCAGGCGGGCTACCAATACGTAGCCATCGGCAGCGTGCAGTCAGTGGCAATGGCGACCGAGGGCTTCACCATCGCACTGGCGCCCAATGCGGTCGCCATGGCGACCCGGGGCATTCGCAGCGGTCAGACCAGGGACCATCACCTCGCCACCGACAAGAACAGCGTCTCCCCCGCGCGCGGCGGGCCCTGGACGCCACGGTTCAAGAGAATCTTCAAGAAGGCCGGAATGGAGTTGAAGGACCCCGAGAACATCGTACCGGTCGAGGGCCATAAGGGGCCCCATCCACAGAGGTATCACGAACTGGTCTTCAGGCGGCTGGACAGTGCCACCGCACGCTGTCGCTCGGTGGATGAGTGCCGCACGCTCCTGACGAAGGCGCTTCAAAAACTGGCCAAGGAAGCTGTCACGGAAGGGACGGACATCAACAAGCTCCTGACCGAGCGCCACCAGCGGTAGAACCACACCATGCCCACTCGATTCTTCGACCTCGCCGAGAACGTTCAGGCTGGGAGTTGGTACCTGGGGGACCCCGAGGACGAACGAGGCCAGGAGGTGGAGGACCCCTGGATCTTCAGGGCAGGGCGGCCGGTCCAGGTCAAGGGCCCCCTCAGCATCCCCATCGACGAACCAGGCAAGGCGCTGGACTTCTCCACGGCGGGCGCGGGCGTGACGCCTGTGGTCCACGTCAGGGTGGCTGAAATCTTCAAGAAACTGGCCCCCGATGACGTGCAGTTCATCCCCGTGGACATCAAGGGGCACCCGGACCAGTACCTCATCCTCGTGGCCACGAAGCTCATCCGCTGCATCGATGACGCAGCGTCCAAGGTGCAGCACTGGAAGCCAGAGGATGGACTCCCCGAGAAGGTAGGCCAGTACTACGCCGTCGATGACATGCGCATCGACCTCGGGAAGATTGGAGGTGCCAAGGTCTTCCGCACGGAAGGCTGGGACATCGCTCTCATCGTCTCCGAGGACATCAAGATGGCTTTGGAGCGAGCGAAGGCTACCGGCGTGAAGTTCTCGCAGGTGTAGTTTCTTGGGGTCTTCTACCTGCCCAGCCGGAGCCGGTCCTGCCCCGCGCTGCCCAGGGCCGCGCCGAACACGCAGAAGAAGTGCAGCACGAGGCCCGGGAAGATGAAGAACCAATACCCCGCGCCGACGAAGCAGAACCACAGGATGGCTCGGAACAACTGGCCCTTGTAGAGCTGGCCCAGGCCCGGGATGAAGAACGACAACACCCCGGCAATCAGGGGGTTGAAGCGGCGCTCACGGATGATGTCGGTGGTCATGTTGGCCTCCAGTCCTCCGCTCTTAAAAGCGGGCTCCCCGAAACGAAAGTCCCGCCCGTCTCTCAGGGCACCGGGCGAGCAGACGGGGCGGGCGTCAACACCATCCCATCAAGGACACCATACGCATACGCCGCCGCGAAGGCATAGGCCCCCACCAAGTACGTCACGTTGAGCGTCCGCGCCGTCCCCGCGTCACTCGCGCTGTAGCGTCCGTCCGCCCCCCGCATCGAAAGCGAGGTCCCCAGCGAGACTCCCGCCACCACGAGCCCCAACC
>NZ_JABUMQ010000531.1:0-4373 GCF_013336645.1 Myxococcus sp. CA039A
GCCCCCGCCCAACGAAACCCCGCCGCCGAGCGTGAAGCCCGCGCCCCTGGTGGTCGGCATCTCCATGTCCTCCACCACGAGCGCGGGAGGTTTCGCGGCGCCGGTGGGCAATACCCTCTATGGTCGCAACGCCGAGAAGGCCAAGGCGCCGCAAGAGGTGAAGGCGTACAGCGCGCCCAAGTACACGCCCATCTACCAGGTGGACCGTGAGCCGCAGCTCGCCAGCGAGGTGAAGATTCCCTACCCGGATGAGGCACGCCGCGCGGGAATCGAGGGCACGGTGACGCTGTCCATCACCATCGACACCGAAGGCCGCGTGGTGAATGCGCGCGTGCTGAATGGGCCCGGGCACGGTCTGGAAGAAGCCGCGCGCACCGCCATCCTCCGCTTCCGCTTCCGTCCCGCCTTCAAGGGAGGCGAAGCAGTGTCCACGGAGATGAAGTACGCCTATACGTTCCTGCTCGATTGAACATCCGCTCCCGCCGGGAGAGGGTCGGAGCGGGGGAGTGCACCGGTGGGCCCCATCCACATCCACGGCCCGTCCATGCCCGCCGGCTCCTCCTGCACGCCTTCACTCCGCCCCTCTGCCGTCGGGAGCCCGACTCTCTTCACGCCCCTGTCCCTGAAAGCCCCATGTCCTCGAACGTGAAAGCCCGCGTCGCGCTCGCCGCCGCCTCCCTCTGGGTGGCGACTCCGGCGCTCGCCCAGGCACCTCAACCTGGAGCCCCCGCCGCCGAGTCACCTCCGGCCGCGCAGCCCACCATCACCAAGCCCCCGGAGCTGGTGCAGCAGGTCCAAGCCCAGTACCCCGCGGAGGCGCTCGCGCAGGGCCTCACCGCCTCCGTGCGCCTCATCATCACCATCGCCGAGGATGGCGCGGTGACGGACGTGCAGTCCGCGGAGCTCGCGGGGCACGGCTTCGACGAGGCGGCCATCGCGGCCGTGCGCCAGTTCCGCTTCACGCCCGCCGAGGTCGACGGCGTGCCCGCGCCGGTGCAGGTGGAGTACGTCTACCACTTCACCCTCAACGCGCCCCCGCCGGCGGAGGGCCAGGTCGCCGCCGAGCCCGAGGCGCCCAAGGCGACGCTCACCGGTCAGCTCATCTCCCGAGGCAGCCGCTCGCGCGTGGCCGGCGCCACCGTGCGCTGCGGTGACGACGCGGACGCCGCCGAGGCCGTGTCCGACGCGGACGGCCGCTTCACCCTGGAGGTCCCCCCGGGCGAGTGCGCCGTGCGCGTCATCGCCTCCGGCCATCAGCTCTACCAGACGAAGGAGACGCTGAAGGCGAACGAGACGACGGAGGTGAACTTCTACCTGGCTCCGGCCGGTAGCGCCTTCGAGACGGTGGTGCGCTCCGAGCGGCCGAAGAAGGAAGTGGTCCGCCGCACGGTGACGCGCGAGGAGGCGCAGAAGACGCCAGGGACGTTTGGTGACCCCATCCGCGTCCTCCAGACGCTGCCGGGCGTGGCGCGCGCGCCCTTCATCTCGGGTGACTTGCTGGTGCGCGGCTCCAACCCGGGCCAGACGGCGACGCTGATGGACGGCGTGCGCATCCCCAACCTGTTCCACCTGCTCGGTGGACCGTCGGTGGTCAACGCCGAGTTCATCGACTCGCTCGACTTCTTCCCCGGCGGCTACGGCAGCCAGTACGGCCGCGCGGTGGGCGGCGTGGTGGACGTGGCCACGCGCAAGGGCGCCGCGGACACGGTGCATGGCTCCGTGAAGGTGGACCTGCTCGACGCGGGCTTCTTCGTGGAGGCGCCCATCACCGAGGGCATCAGCGTGGCGGCCTCCGCGCGGCGCTCGTACATCGACACGTTGCTGCCCGCGGTGCTGCCGGACGACGAGGGCAGCACGCTCTCCATCGTCCCCGTGTACTGGGACTACCAGCTGCGCGTGGACTTCGGCGCGCCGCGTGGCTCCACGCCGGAGCCGGGGGCCGCGCGCAGCACCGGCTACATCATGGCCTTCGGCAGCGACGACAAGCTGCGCCTGGTGTCCGGTGGCGAAGAGGAGAACCGCGACATCTCCCTGGACACGCACACCGTCTTCCACCGTGTGAAGGGCGACTGGACGTACCGCAAGGGTCCGCTCACCACCGTCTTCACGCCGTACGTGGGCCTGGACTTCTTCGACATCAGCTTTGGCCAGTACATCGAAAACGACTCCATCTACTCGCTGGGCGCGCGCGAGGTGGTGTCGCTGGAGCTGTCCGATACGCTCACCCTGCGCACCGGTCTGGATGTCTACTTCGAGCACGTGAAGGTGGACGTGCAGGCTCCGTCTCCGGAAGGCACCGAGTACGTGCCCTTCCCGGGCAATGACCCCGTCGCGGAGCTCATCCACGAGAAGCTCACCATCAACGGCTTCGACGGCGCGCTCTTCGCCGAGGCGGACTTCAAGTGGGGCCCGCTCACCGTGACGCCGGGCGTGCGCGGCAACCTCCAGAAGGTGGGTGGCACGCGCAACCTGCTCCTGGACCCTCGGCTGTGGGTCCGCTACGCGGCCACCGAGCGGACTTCGCTCAAGGGCTCGCTCGGCCTCTACAGCCAGCCGGCGGACACCTTCCAGTTCATCTTCTCCCCCTACGGCAATCCGCTGCTGGGCTACCAGCGCGCGTTCCAGTCGAGCCTCGGCGTGGAGCAGAAGCTGGGGGACGTGTGGAACGTGGACGTCACCGGCTTCTTCAACCGCCGCTTCGAGAACGTGGTGGCGCCGGGTGATGTTCGCGCCACCGACGAGGGGAGCTTCACGCAGGACCGCTTCGTCAACGCGGGCATCGGCAAGGCCTATGGCGTGGAGTTGATGGTGAAGAAGGACCGCGCCGCCGCGACGGACAAGTGGTACGGCTGGCTGTCGTATACGCTCAGCCACGCGGAGGACGGTCGCGCGGGCGCCAAGCCCCGGGTCGACGGTGCCTTCGGCGACGACGGTCCTCCAGGCATCAGCGAGGCCACCTACGGTCTGAGCATCTGGGACCAGACGCACATCCTCACGCTGGTGGCCAACTACGTGCTGGGCAATGGCTGGGAGCTGGGCGGACGCTTCCGCCTCACCACCGGTCGACCGACGACGCCGCTGGTGCATCCGCATGACGTCTACAACTCGGACTCGAACAGCTACGAGCCCACCTATGGCCGCTCGCTCTCGGCGCGGACCTCCACGTTCCATCAGCTCGACGTCCGGGTGGAGAAGGGCTGGCGCTTCGACAACTGGACGCTCGCGCTCTACCTCGACGTGCAGAACCTCTACAACGCGGAGAACGTCGAGTTCGTCTTCAATGACTACCGGTTTCGCGACGAGGTGGAGATACCGGGCATCCCCATCCTCCCCGTGCTGGGCGTGAAAGGAAGCTTCTGATGAATACCTGGCTCAAGTATGGGGCGCTGCTGCTCACGCTCGGCGCCGTCGCCTGTGTCGACCCCGATGACCGGCCGTCCATCGTGCATGACCTGCGCGTGCTGGGCATCGCCGTGGAGCGCCCGGAGTTGATGGCTCCGACGTGCGAACTCACCGCGGAGGCGCTGGAGGTCCTCACCGAGGAGGTGTCCTACCGCGCGCTGGTGGTGGACCCCGCGGGCGAGGGGCGCGCCCTCTCCTACACCCTGTGGGCCTGCGCGGACCCGGAGGACTTCCTCTGCGAGAACACCGCTCTGCGCGTGCAACTGGCGCAGGGCACCACGACGGCGGGCGAACTGGTGGTGCCCATCCGGCCCGGTGCGAGCACGCTGCCGGACGGCACGCTGCTGCTGGACAAGGTGCGGCAGGCGGACCCCTACGAGGGCTTCGGTGGGCTGCGCATGCCGCTGGTGCTGAACCTCAGCGCGGGGAGCGAGGCCATCTACGCGCAGAAGCTGATGGTGTTCTCCTGCCCGCTCGTGCCCGGCATGGCGCCCAACCAGCAGCCGGAGCTGCAGGGGCTTCGCCTGGAGGGTCAGCCGTGGGCGGAGGAGGCGCTGCCCGAGTTGACGGGACAGGGGCCGTTCGTGATTACGGCCGAGGACGTGTCCGCCCTGGAGGAGGCCTACGTGGTGCCCGGGTTCCGGCAGGAGTCCGTGTCGCTCAAGGAGGCCTGGTCCATCAGCTGGCATGTGTCGCTGGGAGAAATCCCGGACGAGGAGACGGGCGGCGCCGACTTCAACGGCGAGCCTGGGCGGCACCGCGTGGAGTGGGAGCCTCCCGAGAAGGACGGCGTCGCTCAGGAGGTCACCTTCTGGGCCGTGGCGCGGGACGGGCGAGGAGGCAGCACCTGGCTCATCCGCAAGGCCCGCTGGTCGCCTTAGCGTCGTGAGGATGGCTCGCAAGGGGGCGGCCATCCGAGGTATGCCCCCGGTGCTCACGCGAGGCCGGGCCGGGGCTGGAGCGGGGTGGGA
>NZ_JABUMQ010000532.1:0-4310 GCF_013336645.1 Myxococcus sp. CA039A
CGGCGGAGGCAGCAGCGGCGCCACACGCTGCCAGAAGGCGTCGGGAACGAGTTCGCGGACCATGCACTCAAGCTGGGGATGCCCTTCGTCGGTGGCCACCCCAGCCCTGACTTTTGTTAGGTCCTCTAAATTCCAGAAACTAAGAAACATTAAATCGGGTAGGTCCATCGTCAGCGAAGCTGCACTCGAAGAGTTCAACGCGTACACCCAAAAACACAGCGTCGAAACAATAGTTGAACACGCGCTTGAGAAACTCGCCGCGCATGCGCACACTTTTTTGCTTCGACACCCCCTCTCAGCCCCATAGTTGTGCCAATCCAAAATCAGCTCGCTGCGTCATGAGTGCCGAGGCCCCGTCGGACCGCGCGTCAATGAGAGCGACTCGTCGAAACCGCCATCCTCACGCGGATAGCGGTGGTCGTTCGCAGGAACCATGAGCGCACGCTGACAGCTACTGGTTAACGCCTGTGGCCCTGCCCCCAGCGCGCCTCGCCTCGGCTTGGACGGCGCGCCAGCCGACGCTGCCTGGCGCGCGGAGCATCAGCACCAAGTCAGGGCCGGTACCGCTCCGCCTCATGGAAGAATTGCGTGAGCGAGTAGTCCAGCAGCGACTGGCGGGACTGCATGTACCGGCGGGCGCGGAGGAAGGGCAGCCAGACGCGCTTTCCAACGCGCACCTGGGACTCTTCCATCTTCTGCCTCAGCACCCACGTCCCTCCCAGTCGCCGCACCAGCACGTCCCCCAGGTAGGCCCCCAGCGCAGGGGCCGTGTGACTGTCGATGAGTTCGCGCTTGTACCGCTCGGGGAAGTTGTCCCGCCAGAAGTAGAAGTCCAAGTCCGTGAGGGACTCGACCGTCTCGTCCATGATGGAGGGCACCTTGGTGTGCAGTGCTGCCACGAGACCTTCGGACAGGTCTCCGTAGGATTCGAGGACGCGCTTCGGCTTCTCCACATCCGAGGGATGGGCAACTGGGAGCCACTCCTCTGGCACCGGCGGCCGGAAGGCGTTGAGTTCGGCAATCGTCCGTTGCCGCTCGCTGATGGCGAATTCGTCCGGCAGCCGGGAGAGGAACGGCGCCACGTCAGGGTGGAAGCGCGGCTCGACGGGTACGAGCGCGGCGCTGCGCTCACTCAGAGTGCGGAGCACCGTGTCGAAGTCGACGTCCGGTCGCAGGTGAGCATGGGCTCGGGCCTGCACCACACGCGCTTCCTCGCTAACGAACTCGGTGGCAGTAGGCCACAGAACCAGAAGGATGGAGCCATTGGGAAGCTCCTCCACGAGGTGTGCGGGCGTCGAGAGCATCCGCTCTCGGCCTACCAACTCCACCAGCTTCGGACCAAAGATGTTCAGCCAGAACAGCTCGTAGACCTTGTCGAACCCATCTCGCTTCCATGCCGTATTGTCACGACCAAAGGTGGGGAACTTCGCGAACTGCATGTCAGCAGCACTGTGCGCAGCAGCATAGTTCGCGGGATACTGAGCAGCCCAGGACCGCGCCACTCTTACGAAACTGCGACAGGTTTCTATCTCAGAGAAAAAGGAAAGCGGCTGCACCGTGAGACTAGTGCTCCACAGGGACCTCTCCTGTTCAGGCCCGAGAGTAAGCACCAACGACACAGCAGGACTCTCTGGCCGAACCAATCCAATAACTGTCCCATACTCCTCGCGACGTTCCTCAAGCGCACGCCGCACCGCCTCTTGGGAGTATTTACGCTTCCTGCTGGTCTTTACGATTGTTGGCATCCAACCGTCGGCATTTTGCTCAAGGGCATCGAGAAACGGTACCACGCTGCTCGCCAGCCCATTCCTAGCATCAAAGGTCCCATCGAACGTGAAGCGCAGACTATCCGCTTTGTTCAAGTCGTGCAGTGTCAGCGTCTTCATTGGAATAGCACCTCTACGCCCGCAATCAGGGTCTCTGTGTTTCTCACTGCGTTATCCAACCCGCTTCGGTCCCTGGGCAAAAGCTCCTTGCCTTCATAGACAAGCCGCACTCTTCGGATCTCCGCCTGCTGTCGCATCCCGTCCCGAAGAATTTTCAGTCGCCCACCGTAGTACTTCATTGCGTTGCTGGCATCCGAATTTACCTGCACAGGCAGTGCATTCTCGTCCAGAGCGGCGAGGTTCCGGCTCTTGAAGCTGAATGTCTCTACCCGAGGGGGCTGTCCCGGTGGGGGCCGCTCCTCGATAACAAGGACATCGGCGTACCGGAAGTCCACCTTCGACACGCCCACATGCGTCTCGATGCGTGGCTGCTCGAAGTCACCGAGCCATCGCCGCTGTGCGCGGGGCAACGCAGCGTCCGCCTCCAGGATGGCGATCATGGTCCTCTCGAAGGCCATGCCCCGAGCATACCGGTCACGCATCCCCTGGTAGCCCTCCCATTTCAGGGGCCCCTTGACGGGGTCGCCGTCCCGAATCTCCTGCAGCCGCCTCTTGCGATAGGCGACGTACTCCTGCCACAACGGCGCCCCCTGCTCGACTCCTGGCGGTGGCTTCTCCAGCTTCGGCGCCTGCTCCTTCAGCAGCTTCACATCCTTCGGTAGCCGTGGACCCGAGGCCTCCAGCTCCGCCAGGAAGAGCTTGGCCCGCGCGGCCTCCGTGGCGCCCACCTCAGCGTTCTGGGCGAAGAGGTCCAGGTTATCGAACTGCTTTCTTGTCGCCGCAGACTGGGCTGGCTCTCGAGTCGCCCCTCCTCTCGTCGTTGCAGCCTTGGAGGTCTCCCGGCTTGCCGCTTGCGCCTCCGCAGCGGACACCTCGGCGTCCTTCTCGAAGAGGTCCAGGTTGTCGGACCGCTTCCCCGCAGAGCCCCTTGTTGCCACGGGCCTCGCTGACTCACGACTGGCCGCCTCCATCAGCAGCGCCTGCGCCTTCGCGGGGTTTCCGCGCGCCTCAACGATGGCGACGAAGCCAGGAGGCCCCTCTGTCAGCACGAAGCGGGCGACCTCGCGCTTGCCCCGCAAGAAGGCGAAGCCATCGCGGACTGCGTCGGGGCCGAATAGCTCCTCCAATTCCTTCACGACGGCCTTCAACGCTTCGACTTCCGATGCCGCGAGCCGCCGCAGGCTCGCCCGCCCACCGGCGTTGGACTCCACCAGCGCGCGCGCGCCCTTGCCCCCGGCATACAGCGCCACCATGAGCGCGGCTGGCGCCAGCTCGCGCGTGGCCTGCTCGTACTTCCCCTGAGCCAGCGAGTACGCCCCGTGCCCAGTCCCGGCCACCAGGTGGTAGAAGCCCACTGGCACACCGAAGGTGAGGTGGTCGAAGGCCCCCGCCGACACGCTTCCCGGCGCGTAGTGTCGCGCCATCAACGCCTTCTCCACCTCGTCGATGGCAGCCTGGTAGGGCGGCGGCATTTGCCCACACATGGCCATGAGCTCCGTGTACCGGGCCTCGCCACTCACCAAGCTGCTCGAGAGCATGTCCCGGCCTGCGCGGGCCATCCCGCGCAGCACGTCTCGGCCCTGCTCGCCCCGCTCCGGGAAACCGTCCAGCGCTAGGCCCCGCCGCTTCAGCTCCTCGCGGACGACGGGCATGCTCCCCAGTGTCTCCCCTAGTCGCTTGTCTCGGGCCAGCCGCTGCACCACCTCGCGCAGCTCGTCGTCGAAGGCCGCGTGGAGGACGAAGAGGGCGAGCACCTCGGAGTACGGCACGCCGTACTTCTCCACGGACGTGACGAGGAAGGCCGCGCGCTTGCGGCTGAGGACGGCCGAGGCAGGCGCATCCATCGGACCCAGTGCCCCCAGGCGAACGGCGTCCCAGTCCGTGAGGGACTGCACCAGCGCGGCCATGTCCACTCCGCGCTGCATGGCCACGAACTCGGCGGGCGAGGCACACACCAGGAAGGGCTCCAGCACATCCCGGCTTTGGGTCAGGCGGGGCCAGTCCGAGGGCAAGGCTTTGTCGCCACAGACGAAGGCCCCGCCCTCGCCGCCCGAGCCGGGCGTTCCCTCCTCGTGGACGACCCTGCCGATGACTCCACGTCGAAAGCCCATCGGCGCCGGCTCTGTCGTCCCATCCGCGGGGCCCGACGCCTCCCCCTGATACACACCCGTCGCCGCGCTCCTCGCCGCCTGGGAGGGCATGGAGAGGGGACTGAATGCCAGGACCGCCCCACGGCCCGCCTGGCCCGGCTTCGCCGGCAACGAGGCGCACCCAGAGGCCAGGAGGGCCACCACCAGCGCGAGGCCAAGCCCGCCGCGCCAAGGCCGCTCAGCGCGCATTGTCCACCCCCAGTCCCACGGAAGCGAAGGCGCCTGACCGCAGCGTCCCCTCCGCCGTTGGGAAGAGCAGCGTGCCCCCCTGCCC
>NZ_JABUMQ010000533.1:0-4304 GCF_013336645.1 Myxococcus sp. CA039A
GCCCAGGAGCCTCAGCTCGCCCGGCGACGCCGGCCCACCAGCAGGACCAGCGCCCCCAAGCCCAGGAGGACGAGCGATGAGCCTCCTCCCTCGCCCGCCGAGGCACAGCTCAAGCCACCGCCTCGGGCATCAATCTCCAGCGACGGATCCAGCACGAAGTTGACCACGGAGGACTGCACCGAAACGTTCCCCGCGTCATCCGTCGCCACCAGCGTCACCGTATGGCTGCCGTAGTCCAGATCGACGCGCGGAACGAAGCGCCAGTCACCGCTCGCGTCCGCCCGGACCTCACCGGTCTTCACGCCATCCACCAGGACGGAGACCATCGTCCCGGCATCCGCGTCGCCCTGGAACGTGGGCGTCCGCACCGACAGGATGTCGTTCACCCGGGGAACGGACAGCGAGGGCGCCCCAGGGGCCTTCAGGTCCACCTTCCAGCGGAACTCGGCGGGAGTGGGGTCCTCGTTGCTCGCCGGATCCCGCGTCTTCACCCGCAGGACATACTCAGTCTCTTCCGCATCCTCCCGGCCCAGTCCCGTCAGCCGGTACTCCGAGGGGTTGCAGCTCACGAAGTCCGCCCCATCCAGGCTGCAGAAGTACTGCATCTCCAGCTCGTCTCTGTCCTGGAACGACCCAAACGAGAAGACCGCTTCCACGGAGTTGGAGAGTTCCTTCGGCTTCGTCTCGATGCTGGTGTCCGGCGTTTTCGTATCGCTGGTCCACGAATGCGTCACATACAAACGCTCGAGCGTGAGGTTCCCCGCGATGTCCTTTCCCCTGATCGTCAGTGTGTGGGCCCCATCGCCGATATTGGGCCGGGTCAGCGGGCTCGAACAGGGCGTGAAGAGCGGCGTGTCGAGCGCGCATTCATACGTCTCCAGCACCTCCGACGTCTCGAACTGGAAGGTGTAGCCCGGCACGTTCGTCAACGTGGGAGGTCCCGAGAGAATCGACACCACGGGTTCATCGACATCCACGATCAGGGTGTAGGGCGCGGAGACCGGTCCCAGATTCGTCGCCAGGTCGGTGAGCGTGGCGGTGATGATGTACTGACCGCTGAGCAAGTCGAACGGGGGCGTGAAGCTCCATGTCGAGCCCGTGGCTTTGGCAGTCCCCCAGAATACACCATCCTTGTAGAGCGTGATGGTCCCCTCCTCCGGGGTCTCGCCCTGGATGCCAGGCTTCTCCTGGTTGGTGGGGTGGTTGGCCCGGGGAGCGGTCACCGAGGGAGCCGTCGGAGCCGTGCGATCCACTTTCCAGCTGAGAGAGGCTGGAATGCCATCCCGCTCCCCCGCGAAGACAGCGCGAACCGAGAGCGTGTAGATATTGTCCGGCAGACCTTCGTAACGGGCGACATCGTAGTCGTCACCAGGCCCCTTGGGACACGGAGCGAAGTCCGGGGGAGGGTCGTCCGGGCGGATGGCCTTCTCGAGCTTGCACTCGAAGTCCACCACGCCCTTGTTCGACCACAGCGAGAAGATGGCCTCCGCCTTGTTGGTGAGTCCTCCGTCAGCAACGGGGCCCTCGAGGATCAAGGTATCCACCGCGCCGGTGCTGATGCTCCACGTGTGGGACGCCGGCGAGTCGTCCCGGTTGCCCGCCGCATCCACGGCGCGAATCAACAGCGTCTGAGAACCGTCACGCAGGTTGGACTTCTGGATGAAGCCCTCATCCACTTCCGGCCCCGGAGGAGGACGCTCGCACGGGGTGAATACCTGCTCATCGTCCTCCGGCTGCTCCGGCTCCTCTTCTTCCGTTTTGTAGATGTGCCGGCACTCGTAGGTCAGCGCTTCAGGCCACGCGAGTCGGAACTCGGCCGTGGTGTCACCGACACGAAGGTCCGGAGCTTCGAGGATGGTCGTCTCCGGCTTCGTCACGTCCACGATGAACGACACCGGGTCCGAGTCCATGAAGCGCCCCGCACCATCCGTCGAGCGGACGAACACCGTGTTGGGCCCCTCATTCAGCGGCGTGGTGCGCAGGTAGGTCCACTGGCCGCCAGGTCCCACGCTCACCGTGACGGGCTCCGGCAGCGGTCCGAAATAGACCTGCACCGAGGTTCCCAACTCCGCGGTACCAGTCAACACGGGATACTGGGTGTTCACATACGTGCCGAGCGGCGCCACGATGGGCTTCGCCGGGTCCTTCCGGTCCACATGGAACGTGAGCGTGCCGGAGAACGCGCTGACGTTGCCCGCCGGGTCCTTCGACATGGCGCGAACCCAGTGGAAGCCATCATCCGCGGGCGACGGTGAATACGTCACCGACCAGGCCCCTGACGCATTCACCGTGGCCGCCGGCAACACCACCGAGTCATCCACATACACCGTCACTTCGGTGTTGGGGTTGAGCCCCGCCGTGGACTCGAGCACACCGTCCAGAGTGATGGGAACGGAGGTGTAGTACTCGCCCAGGATGTCTGGATTGAGCACGGGGCGCGCGGGCGCCACCGTGTCCACGGTGATGCCCACGTCCGAGGACTCCACGAAGTTCCCCGCCGCATCGGTCGCCCGAGCGCGAAGGATGTAGCGCTCCTGGTCCAGCGCGGCGGGCACGACACTCCAATTTCCCGAGGGGCTGCTGGCCACCGTGCTCAAGGTCTGCAGTGTGGTGCCCGAACTCGTCAACCGCACGGTGACCACCACGCGTGCTCCCGCCTCCGTCGTCCCGGCGATTGTCGGCGTGAGCTCGCGCACCGCGCCCGCGCTCGGGGACGTCACCTGGATGGACGAGGGGGCCGCGAGGTCCACCCGCCATGCGTGCCCGATGGGCGACGGGTCCACGTTGCCCGCGGCATCGACCGCGCGCACATGGAACTGATGGGGGCCAGACGTCAGCCCCGTGAACGTGCGACTGCCCGTTCCCGTCCCGGGACATGGCGTCGAGGTGAAGTTGAGGCCGTCGACGGAGCACTGGAACGTCGCCGTGGAGTCATCCGGGCTCTGATAGTCGAAGAGCGCGCTCGACGAGTTGCTGTCGGCCGCGGGCACCGCGGTGAAGGATGTGTCGGGAGCGAGGGTGTCCACGCGCCACGCGCGCGACGCGGGGCTCGGGTCCGGCGTCCCCGCCGCGCTGTAGGCCGTCACCTCCAGCGTGTGGGCACCTTCGTCCAGGTTCGTATAGGTCTGGGTCGGACCGCAGGCCGTGGCCGGGCCAACGTCCAGCAAGCACTGGTACGTGACCCCACCCGTGAAGGTGAAGACCGCGGTCTTCGAGCTCGTCGGAGCGCCCGGGGGACTGGCAACGGGCCCCCCCGTGATGGCGGTGTTGGGGACGGAGGTGTCCACCTTCCAGGTGTAGCTCTTCGGGTTCGGGTCCTGATTGCCCGCTTCATCGATGGCGTAGACCGTCAGCCGGTGGTCCCCGTTGCCGAGCGCGCCGGACGAATACGAGGCCGGGCATGGACCGAAGGCCGCATCCCCCAGCGGCGGCGTACTGTCCAGCGCACAGCGATAGCTGGACGTCTCCGTCGAGGTGAAGGTGAAGTTCGCGACCGTGGCGCTGGAGATCGGAGGAACCCCATTGGGCGTGAGCGTCGTCGTCGGAGGGACGTTGTCGAAGGTGAAGTTGAACTCCGTGCCGATGGCGCTGTAGGCACCGAGGAACCCGGCTTGCGCCGCGACGCGATAGGCCGTGCCAGGGGTGCTGCTCGGGGGCACGAACGAGTAGACGAAGTCCTTGAGGCTGTCCGATGCCGTCCTCCCCCAATACGTGTACGTGAGGTTCGGGGTCGTGTTGGTGACTTCGTAGAGGATGACCTCCGACAGGCCCTGCTCCGTCGTTCCCCTCAGCAAGGGATTGTTCGTCCGAGCAGGCGGCGGCAGCGGGGTGAGCCCCGGAGCGGCGGGCGTGGTGAAGGCCGTGTCCACGAGGGTGACGGTGCCTCCATGATTCAGAGCGGTGGTCGCGTCATTGGGCATCGCGCCGTCGGTGGTGGCCCCAGGGGCCGTGCCCTGAGTTCCCGCCATGCCCGAGGGAGTGGTGGGGAGACAGGAAGGCCCTCCTGAAGCCTGGAAGAACACACGCCCTCCGCCACCTCCACCTCCGGGCCCGGCCACGCCGACAGCGCCATTGCCACCCGCGGCACGCACCGTGTTCGGGTTACACGCCGCGCTGCCCGCGAAGCGCAGGTGCAGGGTGCCACCGGCTCCGCCGCCATGGCCGACATCCAGTCCCGTGGTCGCCACGGCACTCTCCCCAGAGGCCAGGATGCTTCCAGTCCCCGAGAGCGAAGTGGCTCGGATGAAGATGATGCCACCGCCTTGCCCACCTGCCCCCGTCATCAGGGCGCTCTGGGCATGCCC
>NZ_JABUMQ010000534.1:0-4300 GCF_013336645.1 Myxococcus sp. CA039A
GCCTGGAGGCGGAGGCGCATGGCTCCACGCGCGCGTCCCGGTCACCCCAGGGGAGTCTCTCGAGCTGCGCATCGCGAGCGGTGGCGACTCGCAAGGGGGCGGTGGTGGTGCCTCGCAGGTCCTCCGTGCCGGGCAGGTCATGCTGGTGGCGGCGGGAGGCGGCGGCGGAGGACATGACGGATGCAGTGGTTGCTCCAGGGATGAAGACCCCCTGGGCGGAGCAGGGGGCGGTGGAGGCCCCGTGGGCGGGAATGGACAGGACGGCCGGCTCAATGACTACTACCTGTCCGGAGCGGGAGGCGGCGGCGGAGGAATGCAGAACGCGGGAGGTGTGGCGGGGCCGAGCAACAACCGGCAGCCGCCGGAGCCGGTGACCTGTGCGGCGCCGGGGCTTCCGGGAGACGCTTTGCAAGGAGGGGCGTCTCGTGCCTGCCAGTCCAGTGCCCAGCCCGTCGCCACCGGCCACCTGGGAGGACGCGGGATGGGGAATGGCTCTGGAGGGGGAGGTGGCTCGGGTTGGTATGGCGGAGGAAGTGGCGGCAGCCGGTACACCTACTCAGGCGGAGGCGGTGGCGGCGGCTCGTCATATGCGCATCCCAGCGTCACGCTCCTGGCGACTGAAGGCGGCAACGGTCAGCAGCCGGGTGGACGGATTGTGACGGGATACCTGGGCATCGCCGGCCGTGGGGGAGAGCCCCTGACGAATTGGCAGACGGAGCAATCGACTCCGGGAGCGTCGGGCCTGGCCCTCCTGTGGTGGAGGTAGCCGCGGCGAGTCCGTGGGGCCTTGCGCAAGCAAGGCCTCTTCTTCCCGATGACTGCCATTGTCAGAAGACGAAGCCTCGGTGGCTTGACCGAGGCGTCTGACGGGGGAAGGGGAGTGGGCCCTCCTGGATTCGAACCAGGGACCAATCGGTTATGAGCCGACAGCTCTAACCGCTGAGCTAAGGGCCCCCATGCGTGAACAACCCGCGTGTCCGGTGGCATATCCCCGCGCATGCGTTGCTGGCAAGCGCCACTCGGCCCCCTGATTTGACGCTGCCTCTCGCGTCGGCGTGAGGCTTTGTGCGCGCCTTGCGTCAGCGCTTCCGCTTCGACGTGGGAGCGCCCGTCTTGCGTGAGGCCTGCTGCTTCGCGGGCGTCGCGGGCTCCTGGGCCACCTTCACCCGGAACACCTGCCCACGCTGCTCCACCGTGACGCCCTCGGCGCGCAGGCGCTTCGCCTGCTCATTCGCCACCGTGGACGCCAGCGTCCCTCCCGCCTTCGTCACACGCCACCACGGCAGCTCCTGTCCCGGAGGCAGCTTCGTCATCTCGCGCCCCACGCCGCGCGCCGCCCCGGGACGTCCCGCGTACAACGCCACCTGCGAATACGAGCGCACCTGGCCTCGCGGAATCGAGCGCACCGCGCGCCATACCGCCTCGGAGAAGGGCGGACGCTTCGGCGGAGCCGACGCCTCGGGTTCCGCTCGGGACTTCGTCTTCGTCGTCGTCCTGGACTTGGAGAGCGCCACGGCGCCCGACTCTAGAAACACGAAGGCCCCCGGTCCATGAAGGAGCGGGGGCCTCGGGACTTCCCGTGACGGCTCACGATGGAGCCGTCAGGAAGGCGTCAGCTCTCCACGAAGGAGCGCAGGCGCTTGGAGCGGCTGGGGTGACGCAGCTTGCGCAGCGCCTTGGCCTCGATCTGACGGATGCGCTCGCGCGTCACCTCGAAGTCCTGGCCCACCTCTTCCAGCGTGTGGTCGCTCTTCTCGCCAATGCCGAAGCGCATGCGGAGCACCTTCTCCTCGCGCGGCGTCAGCGTGGCCAGCACCTTGCGGGTCTGCTCCGCCAGGTTCATGTTGATGACCGCGTCCGCCGGCGACACGAGGCTCTTGTCCTCGATGAAGTCACCCAGGTGGCTGTCCTCTTCCTCGCCAATGGGCGTCTCCAGGGAGATGGGCTCCTTGGCGATCTTCAGGACCTTGCGCACCTTGTCGAGCGGCAGCTCCATCTTCTCCGCGATTTCCTCCGGCGTCGGCTCGCGGCCAATCTCCTGCACCAGGTAGCGGCTGGTGCGGATGAGCTTGTTGATGGTCTCGATCATGTGCACCGGGATGCGGATGGTGCGGGCCTGGTCGGCGATCGCGCGCGTAATGGCCTGACGAATCCACCAGGTGGCGTAGGTCGAGAACTTGTAGCCGCGCTTGTACTCGAACTTGTCCACGGCCTTCATCAGGCCAATGTTGCCCTCCTGGATGAGGTCCAGGAACTGGAGGCCGCGGTTCGTGTACTTCTTCGCGATGGACACCACGAGGCGCAGGTTCGCCTCCACCAGCTCGCTCTTGGCGCGCTCGGCCCGCTTCTCGCCCAGGCGGATGGCGTCGTAGTTGCGGCGCAGCGCATCCACGGGGAGGTTGGCCTCCTCCTCCACCTTCTTGATCTTCCGAACCGCCGTGCGCACGTCGCGGTCCAGGACCTCGAGCTGCTCGGGCGTGAGGTTGAGCTGCTTCTGCAGCTTCTTGCCGATGTTCGGATTCTCCCGCGACTCCTTCAGCTGCGGGCGCAGCTCCTTCATGGAGATGCCGTAGCGGCGCTCCAAATCACGAAGCTCGTCCTCGGCCTTCTCAACGCGCTCGATGAGCCCCTTGAGATTCACGACGATGCGGTCGACCTGCTTCTTGTTCAGCCGCATCTCCTCCAAGACCTCCATCATCTTGGTCCGGAGGTCCTTCATCTCCTGCTTGAGCTCCTTCTTGCGCACCTCGGTCAGCTTCTTCTTGGAGATGAGCTCCTCTTCCAAGACGTCGCAGTCCTTGGCGAACTTGCGGAAGCGCTCGATCTGCTTGCAGATCTGCTCAATCTTGTTGAGCTCGCTCTGCGCCAGCTGCGCCGGGGCGTCACCCTCGCCGACCTCCTCGGGAGCCTCCTCGGCGCCCTCGGCCTGGGCCTCCTCGGGCGCGTCCTTGATGACGTCGCGCACGCGCAGCTTGGCCGTCTTCAGCTTGTTGCCGATGTCGAGGATCTCCTCGACGGCGACCTTGCAGGCGAGCAGGGCGCGCAGCACTTCCTTCTCGCCCTCTTCGATGCGCTTGGCGATTTCGACCTCGCCCTCGCGCGTGAGCAGGCTGACGCTGCCCATCTTGCGCAGGTACAGGCGCACCGGGTCGTTCGACTTGCCACCCGGCTCGTCGTCTTCGTCCTTCTCGTCCTCGTCGACGTCTTCCTTCTCCTCCTCGACGGTGACGGTGGGCTTGATCTCGTTGTTCTGAGCAGCCTTCTGCGCATCGACAATCTCGATGTCGTTGTCGCCGAACATGCTCATCACGTCGTCGATTTGATCGGACGACACGATGTCGGCGGGCAGCGCGTCATTCACCTCGTCGTAGGTGAGGAAGCCCTTCTCTCGCCCCTGGGCGAGCAGGTCCTTCACTTCCTTGCGCTCGGCGACGGGGTCCTCCTCGACGTCGTCCTCGACGGCGTCCGGGTCCACCTCGACGGCGGCGGCGGCTTCTTCAGCGGCCTCCTCGGGGTCCACGTCCGCGGAGACGACGCCCTTCTTCTTCTTCTTCGTCTCGACCTCGGCGGGCGCCTCCTTGGCCTCCAGGGGCTCCTGCTCCTCGGTCCCAGCCTTCACCCCAGCACCCTTCGCCGCGGGACTGTCCGGTGCCTTCTTCTTGCGGATCACCGGATCCACCTTCTTCTTGGTGGGCTTCACGGACGCCTTCGAGGGCTTCTGCGTCGGCATTCGGGTACTTCTCCTTAAGAAATTCAGGGGCTTGAGGCCTGGGGCGAGCCGGCCGATCTACCGCAAAGTCAGGGTTTCTTACAAACGCGAAGTCAAACCGGTTGCATGGGCGCCTTTGTTCCCGGGGAAGCGGGCTTGAGCTCCTCCAGGACACGCTTCTTGAGGGCCAGCAGTTCCACGCGCTCCGACAACAGTTGCCGCGTCTCTTCCGTGAGGTCGAACGCTCCCGGCGTCTGCTCTGTCGCGCGCTTTATATAAGTGAGCCGCTCGTCGATGCGCCGCACCATGATTTCCCGGCAGATGGCGAAGAACGCATGCTCGAGCTCCTGGCCTTCCGAGGGGAGCTGGCGCCAGGACGTTTCGATGGCGCGCTTCACGGACTCGGCTGCTTCGAAGAGCGCATCCTGGGTGCCCTGGCCCGACGTGGCATGCGCGAGCGCCATGCGCAGTCCCATGTGGGACAGCTCGTCACAGACACGAAAGACATCCCTGCCGAGCAGGCGAGGCTCCCTCAGCACGGAGGCCACGTAGAGCGCCTCCATGGGCGGGGGCGGCTTCTCGGGCAGCGGG
>NZ_JABUMQ010000535.1:0-4244 GCF_013336645.1 Myxococcus sp. CA039A
CCACCAGGCCCCGAGTGCCCCACTCCCCCCAGCGCGTGCGCATGAAGGACGCGGCCGTGGAGTGCAGATACAGCGTCCCCAGGGACAGGAACGCGCCCAGGAAGAAGAAGCCCGGAGCCGGGCTCACCAACCGGCCGACGAACAGCGAGGCGAACAACGCGCCGGCCCCAGCGCCCATCAATCCGCGAGCCAGCTTGTAGTGCAGCAGCGAGCGCCGGGTGACGGGCGCGGGGAACAGCTGCACCACCTCCGACTCCGTGAAGGTCAGCGAGGGACGGTCCGGCCCCAGCGCCCACGCGGAGAACACGGTGACGAGCGCGGAGACGACCAGTGACAGCTCCGCGAACAGCCGCACCCCGGGAGGCACGTTGCTCAACGTCCCACCGAACTCCAGCCGTCGCAGGAAGATGGAGTAGACATAGCCCAGTCCCACCAGGGCCCCGACGAGGTAGCGCGGCCTGCGCAATCGCTGGAGCTGGAGCCGCAGGCGGTTGCGCGAGGAGGCCAGCCACAGGAACACGACGGCGCTCGAGAAGCTCACGGCGGGGGCTTCTCCGTCTCCGCCGCGCTGGTGATGCGCACGAAGAGGTCCTCCAGCGACGCGCTCTCGCCCTCCGGTCCACTCAGCCTCGCGCGAATCGCCTCCAGGCTGCCCAGCGCCATGGCCCGCCCTCCGGCAATCACCAGCAGCCGGTGGCACAGCTCCTCCACCAGCGGCAGCAGGTGCGAGGACAACACCAGCGCCGCGCCCTCCTCCGCGCGCCGCCGCAACGACGCCTTCATCCGGCGGATGCCAATCGGGTCCAACCCCGTGAGGGGCTCGTCCAGGAGGATGAGCTTGGGCGAGTGCAGGAAGCCGCAGGCGATGGACAGCTTCTGCTTCATGCCGCGCGACAGTTCACCCGGCAGCGCCTTCTCCTTGCCCGTCAGCTCCATCTCCTCCAAGAGCGCCTTGCCTCGCTCCTCCCAGTCCTCCACGCCGTAGAGGCGCGCGGTGAAGTTCAGGTGCTCCCACACCGTGAGGTAGTCGAAGAAGCGCGGCTCGTCCGGCAGGAAGGCCAGTTCACGCTTGGCGTCCACCGCGTCCTTCGCCAAATCGTAGCCCGCCACCACCACCCGGCCCGACGTGGGAGGAAGAATGCCCGCGAGGCATCGAAGCGTGGACGTCTTGCCCGCGCCGTTGGGGCCCACCAGCCCCAGCACCTCGCCGGGTGCGACCGCGAAGGTGAGGCCCTGCACGGCGTTCACCGCGCCGTAGCGCTTCTCCAGGCCCGCCACCCGCAGGACGAAGTCCATTCGCTCGCTCGCCCTCAGTCCAGCTTCAGCAAGTCCCTGACGGTGTCCATCACCACCTTGGCCTGCACGGGCTTCACCAGGTACGCGCTCGCGCCCAAGGACAGGGCCCGCTCGCGGTCCGCCGCCGCGCCTTCCGTCGTGATGACGACGATGGGCACATGGCGATGGTCCGTCGCCTGACGGATGTGGTGGATGAGCTTGAGGCCATCCATCAACGGCATGTTGATGTCCGTGAGCACCAGGTCGAAGCGTCCCTGGGTCAACTTCTTCAGTCCCTCGGCGCCGTCCTGCGCCTCGGTGCAGACCATCCCGCTGATGCGTTGCAACGCGTACATGATGCTGCGTCGCATGGCCTGCGAGTCGTCCACCACCAGTGCTCGAATCTGCTGCGTCATGACCCGCCCAGACTAACACCCGGGCCTCTTCCACCGCCCGCTGTTCCGCGTCCCCTCATCGCCGCCGCCGGGCGATGGCCGCCAGCGCGGGTCCGATTTCCCCCAGTCGCAGCACCCGCTTCACCGCCCCCGAGGCGATGGCCTCGCCTGGCATGCCGAAGACGACCGCCGTCTCCTCCGACTCGGCCCACACCTCTCCGCCCACGCGCTGCACCTCGCGCGCCCCCACCGCCCCATCCGCGCCCATGCCCGTCAGCACCACCGCCAGCGCGCGGTTGCCCAACACCTGCGCCACGCTGGTGAAGAGCCGGTCCACGCTCGGCGCGTATTTGTCCAGGTGCGTGAGCGGCGGCGTCTGCAGCTCCAGCCGAGTGCCGCGCTCCACCACCACGAGGTGCCGCCCGCCCGGAGCGATGTACACGTGCCCCGGCTGCACCACGTCACCCTCATTCGCCTCCGTCACCGTGAAGGGGCCAATGCGGTCCAGCCGGTCCGCGAAGGCCCGGGTGAACTGCGCGGGCATGTGCTGACTCACCAGCACGCATGGCGTGGGCTCCGCGGCCAGTCCCTCCAGCACGCGCTGCACCGCGGGAGGTCCCCCCGTCGAGGCGCCGATGGCCACCACCAGCGGAAGCTCGCCCGCCACCGCGAGCGCCCGAGCCCCGGGCGAGGCGTGACGCTGCCCCGGCCGCACATGCAGCGCCGCTCGCACCTTCTCCAGCAGCTCCTGGCGAAGGACTTCCAACTCCGCCGGGGTGCCCTTGGCGGGCTTGGCGATGAAGTCGAACGCGCCAAGCTCCAGCGCCTTGAAGACGTCCGAGCGGTGCGCATAGCTGGAGATGACGATGACCGGCGTGGGCGCCGTGCGCATCAGCAGCCGGAGGAACGTGTAGCCGCCCAGCTTCGGCATCTCCAGGTCCAACGTCACCACGTCGGGCTTCAGCTCCAGGACCTTCTTCAGCCCCTCCTCACCATCGGCCGCGCGGTCCAACACCCTCACGTCCGGCGCGGACTCCAGCAGCGTGGTCAGCGTGTGCCGGTTGTGCGCGGAGTCGTCGATGACGAGCACGGAGACGCCCTTCTGCCCGCTCATCGCGCCTCGCCCCCCGTCAGCCCTGGCAGCTCCGGCCGCCGGTACACCAGGTCGCCTCGCAGGTGGACCAGCTCGAAGTCGGCGCCCAGGTTGAGCAGATTCTCCGAGTGCCCCAGCAGCAGATAGCCTCCCGGCACCAGCCGGTCTCGCAGGATGCGCAGCACCCGCCTGCGCGCGGACTGGTCGAAGTAGATCATCACGTTGCGGCAGAAGACCGCGTCCATCTTCATCACCAGCTGACTGCCCGCCTCGTCCAGCAGGTTGTGGTGACCGAAGGACACCATCGCCCGGACGTCGTCGCGCACCCGCACCTTCGCGTTGCCCGCCGGAACGAAGAAGCGCTCGAGCAGGTCCGCCGACGTGGCGCGCAGCGCGGACGGCCCATACTCCGCGCGCCGCGCCATCGACAGCACGCGCCGGGAGATGTCGCTGCCGTACACCTCCACGTCCCAGTCCTCGAAGCGGCGCTCGTCCTTGAGGAGCATCGCCAGCGTGTACGCCTCCTCGCCGGACGAGCACCCCGCGGACCACAGCCGCAGCCGACGCGTGCGCCCGTTGCGCTTCTCCAACAGCGGCAACAGCTCCTCGCGGAACGCCTTGAGCTGCGAGGGCTCGCGGAAGAAGTACGTCTCGTGCGTGGTGAGCGACTCGACCGCGGCCTCCAGCTCCGCGTGCCGGTTCGCGTCGTAGCGAAGGTAGCGGTGATACGCGCTGAAGTCCGGCACGCCCAGCGCCTCCAGCCGAGGCCACAGCCGCCGCTCCATGACGAACTTCATGTCCTCGTGCACCAGGATGCCGCAGTGCGAGTACACGTGGTCCCTCAGGAGCCGGAACTCCTCCGCCGTCATCTCCGGCCGGCTGTCGTCGAAGCGCGCCACCCCGTGTCCCTCTCTCAGCGCCGAGCCAGGCGCTCCACCGCGTCCGACAGCGCCTGTCGAGCCAGGACGTCCGACTCCGCCTCCAGCGCCCGCTGGGTGGGGCCCAGACACTCCGGCCCTCCCGAATCTCCCAGCACCCGCGCCGCCGCCGCGCGAACGTCCCAGTGCGGATGCTCCAGCAGCGACACCGCCAACGACACGCCCTCCCGAGACACCGCTCCCGCCGACAGCACCGCCTTCACCACCTCCGCGTCCGGATGACCCGAAGCCTCTCTCAACACGCGCTCACCCACTCGCCCAAGCCGCGACAACGCGCGCACCGCCGCCACCGCGAGCGCTCCGTCGGGATGGCGGACCAGCGGCTCCAGTTCGGTGACACGGTCCATCGCGCCACTCTCACCCACCGCCTCCACCGCCGCCCGTCGCACGGAGGACTCCTCGTCCTGGAGCGCGGAGCGCAAGAGCGCCCCCGCCTCCGTGCCGCCCAGTCTTCCCATGGCCCGCGCGCCCGCGGCTCGCACCGGCGCGGCCTCGTCCGCGAGCGCCGCCCGCGCCAGCTCGCGTCCCACCCCGCCGTCCACC